>NZ_JBSGZP010000481.1:0-5713 GCF_053611065.1 Streptomyces sp. NPDC054840 | reverse complement strand
GTGCTGGCCTGCCGGAGCGCGGCCCGCGGCCGGGCCGCCGCGATCCGGCTGCGCGCGGAAGTCCCCGGGGCGCGAGCGCAGTTCATACCGCTGGACCTCGCCGACCTGGCGTCCGTACGGGAGTTCGCCGCCGCCTACGAGCAGCGGCACGCCTCGCTGGACCTGCTGATCAACAACGCCGGTGTGATGGCCCTGCCGTACGGGCGGACCACCGACGGGTTCGAGACGCAGCTCGGGGTCAACCACCTCGGTCACTTCGCCCTGACCGGACTGCTGCTGCCGCGCCTGCGTGCCGCCGCCCGGGGGGCCCGGATCGTCAACGTCTCCAGCGGCTTCCACGTACTGGGGCGGATCGGCCCCGCCGACGCGGGCCTCGCCGACGTCGGGGGCCAGCACGGCTACCGGCGCTGGACCGCCTACGGCCGCTCCAAGACCGCCAACCTGCTCTTCACCCACGAACTGTCCCGCCGCTTCACGGCCGCCGGCTCCCCGATCACGGCCGTCGCCGCCCACCCCGGCTACGCCTCCAGCAACCTCCACTCCGGAGCGTCGAAGCTGGAGGGCCCCACCTTCAACTCGCGGGTGGCGGCGCTCGGCAACGCGGTCCTCGCCCAGCCCACCTCCTCGGGTGCCCTGCCCACCCTGTACGCGGCCACCGCGCCCGGCGTCCGGGCGGACGCCTTCATCGGCCCGCGGTTCGGCTGGCGCGGAGCGCCCGCCCGGTCCTGGCGGGCCGGATGGACCCTCGACGACATCACCGGCGAGCTGCTGTGGTCCGCCTCCGAAAAGCTGACGGGAGTCTCGTACGCCGCCCTGCCGCGCTGAGCGGATCGCGCGGGCGACCCGAAGTGAGTCCGCCCGCCCCCTGGTTGCCTCCGGGCGCCCCGGCTCGGGCCTGCTCCGAGCGCCCCCCGCGCAGCAGAATCTGCGGCATGGACGACGACGAGCCGGACAACCACCCAGAAGCCCGCGGCCGTCACGACCGCATCGACCGTCCCGGCCGGGGACCGGACCGGGCCGGGCGGATTCTCAGACGGGCTCGGGGCGCAGGGAGCGCCAGATGTGGTCGGGGAGGTAGCGGGCGGCGTCGGTGAGGTCGATCTCGGAGGTGCTGGACAGCCAGCGCCGGGCGGCCTCCGCGAGCGGGCCCATGACCAGCACCTGCCACAACGGCCTGCCACAACGACCTGCCTGGCCCCCCGCCGCCGAGGCGACCGCTCAGGACTTGGTGGAGCGCTCGTACAGGGCGCGGACACCCTCACCGAACCGGACGCCGTACGAGGTCTCCTCGTCCCCGCCCCCGTCGCGGCCGCCGATCACCGCGATCAGCGTGCTGCGGCCGGTCAGTACCGGGCCGCCACTGGTCCCGTTGGGTACGTCCGCACAGTCCAGGCGCACCTGCGTCGGCCCGGCCGCGACGGCCGTGTTCCGGCAGTCCAGCGGCTGCTCGGCGTGGTTCGGGTAGCCCACGAGCCGGGCGGGCGCCGGCAGTTCCGTTCCGAAGTCCATGGTCAGGGCCCCCGTGACGTCCTCCAGCCGCTGCCCCGGATAGCCCGGCCGGCGCAGCCGGAGCAGGGCGATGTCGTGGTCCGGGTCCTGGTCCTGCGCCCAGCGCCGGTCCACGTCGATCCGGGTCGGCACCCAGATGCCGTACGGGGCCACACCGTCCCGGTAGCCGGGCGCGAACGCGAGGTTGGTGCGGAAGCCGCCGCCGTACACGCAGTGCGCGGCGGTGGCGATGAGGTCGCCCCGCGGGGAGTGGACCACGACGGCCGAACAGTGGTGGTCGGGGTCGCCGTCGCCGCCCGGTGAGAACAGCGCGCCGACGGCGGGCTCGGCCGGGACGGGCCGGGCCTCCAGGGGGTCGGAGGGCTGCCACCCGGCGTACCGCCAGTCCACCGCGCCGCCGCCGTCGGTGAAGGCCTTGCCGTCCTTCGGCGGCTCCGGGTCCTCCCGCGCGATCCCGTCCAGCACAGCGGCCGCCGTCTTGTCGGCGCGCTCGGGGTCCTGCTGGTAGACGCCTTGCGCCGGATCGCCGTCCGCACGGTTCGCGGCGATACCGCGCAGCTCCCAGGCGGCGTAGCCGACGCCCGCGAGGACGACGGTGCACAGCAGGCCGACGACCATGGAGCCTCGCGGGGCGGACCGGCGGCCCCGCTCCCGTTCCCGCCCGTCAACCTTGCCGACCATGTGGTACTCCCGCTCCAGACGCCTTCGGACTCTTCGTTCGATGGGCGAGTGGGGCCCGGGGTTCCGGAGGGAGGACGTGTCCGTGCTCACAGCCCCCGCCGCTTCCCCCCGCGGGCGCCCCTGATCCGCCCGCACACGCCGAACTCGGCTTTCCATGGCCCCCGTCACCCCCACCGGGCTATGGTGCCGGGCGGGGGACGACTGCGCGAGGGGGGACCGGGCTGTGCTGCGTTTTCTGTTCGTCCACGGTACGGGTGTACGGCGCGAGCGGCACGACAGGTTGTTCGCCCTGGTCCGGGAACGGCTGACGGCCAGATTCCACGGAGCGGCCGTCGACTCCTGCTACTGGGGCGACCGGTTCGGCGCGACCCTCGGCGCGGGCGGCCGCTCGGTGCCGGGACTGCGCCCCGGGCCGCAGGGCGCGCCCGACCCCGTGGACGCGGAGACGGCCGAGTGGGCGCTGCTGCTCGCAGACCCGCTCTGCGAGCTGCGGGTCCTGGCCGAGGCGGGCTGGGCGGGCGCCGGCGAGCGCGGACCCGGCGCCGCCGACGACGCCGACGACGACGAGGACGCCGACCACGACGACGGCTTCGCGATGCCCGGCGTGCAGGCCGCCGGAGCCCGGGTGCTCGCTCTGCTGGAAGGCTTACCGCCCGCACCGCCGCGGACCGGGGACGAGCTCGGCGCCCTGCTGCACGGCACCGGCCTCGCCCCGGGCTTCGCCGCCGCCCTGGACTCCACCGCGCGCTCAGCCGAAGCGGCCCGGGCCGCTGCCCGCGCCGCCGACGAGCCCCGGGCCCGCGAGCTGGCCACCGCCCTCGCCCGGGCCGTGACCGCCGCCGCCCTCGCCGCCGCCGGCGACGAGGCCGACTGCACCGGCGCCGAACGCGACCGCCTCGTCGAGCTGCTCACCACCCGCCTCGGCGGCGACGGCCGGGTCCCCGGCGCCCGCGTGGCCGCCGTCCTCGGCCGGCTGGCCCTGCGTGTCACCACCCAACCCCTCCTCGACGCCCGGCGCGGCTCCCTCACCGTCGGAGCCACCCCCGTGCTCGGCGACATCCTGCGTTACCAGTCCCGCGGCCACGAGCTGCGGGACTTCCTGCACGCCCGGATCACCGCCGATCCGGGGCCGACCGTACTGATCGGCCACAGCCTCGGCGGGATCGCCCTGATGGACCTCCTCACCCTCGCCGCCGCCCGCGGCGAGGCCGTACCCGGGGCCGAGCTGCTGGTCACCGTCGGCTCCCAGGCCCCGTTCCTCCACGAACTGGGCGCGCTGACCGCGCTCGAACCCGGCGCGAAACTCCCGTACGGCTTCCCGCGCTGGCTCAACGTCTACGACCGGCACGACGTACTCTCCTACCTCGCCGAACCCGTCTTCCCCGGTGACGCGCGCGTCACCGACCACGAGGTCCGCAGCCGCCAGCCCTTCCCGGCCTGCCACAGCGCCTACTGGAAACAGGACTCCCTCTACGAGCGGATCGAACAGGCGGTGACCGAGGCGGAGATCGGGTGACTGCCGCCGACTTCCTGCCCCCGGCCCTCGGACCGCAGCGCACCTTCGCGCTCGTCGCCGGGGTCGAGCGCTACGACATCAGCCACCGCTGGAACCTGCGGGGTCCGGCCCGCGACGCCCTGCGCTTCGCCCGGTGGCTGACCGGCCCCGCCGAGGTGCCGCCCGGCAACGTCCGGCTGCTGCTCTCCCCGCTCGACGAACCGGGCGACCTCGACTGGACGGACGCCCCGGCGATGACCGCCCTGCGCACGGCCTACCGGCCGGCGACCGAGGAGAACGTGAAATCGGCGCTCCTCGACGAACTCCCGCAGTGCGACGGCGACCTGCTCTGGATCTTCTGGGCCGGGCACGGCTATCTCGGGCCGCGCCAGGAGCTGATGCTGCCCTGCGCCGACGCCCGCCCCAGCCAGATCCGGCACCTCAACCTCGACTCGGCGCTGCGCTGGTGGCGGAGCGACCTCGTCAAACAGCGCCGCTTCCCGCTCCAGGCCGCGCTCGTGGACTCATGCCGGGTCGACGCGCCCGGCGACACCCGGTGGAACTTCGGCACCACCGACTACGGGGGCGGGAGTTCCGTCCCGGGCCGCCGGCAGTTCCGGCTCTACGCCTCCCGCGAGGGCGAGGTCGCGCAGAACGACTCCGAGCGTGGCGCCGGCCGGTTCACCGAGGCCCTGCTCGGCGAACTGGGCGGACGGTCCGTACGGGAGAGCGTCAGCGGGCTGCCCGGCGCCGCTCTCAGCATCCACCGCGTCTTCCAGGAGCTGCGCGAGCGCGGCGAAGGCTGGCAGCTGCCGCAGTTCATCGTCGACCGGGACTGGGACGCCTGCTCCTTCCTCGACGACGACCTGTCCGGGGCCGCGCTGCCCCGGGCCGCCAAGCTCGACCAGGCGGCCTGGGACAGTCTCGGCGAGCTCTTCGAGGGGCGCGAGCTGCCACGCTGCGCCTACGAGGCCTACGCCTGGGCGTTCAAGGCGGCCGGCTGCACCACCCCGGCGCGCGGCGGGCTGCCGGGGGACAACCTGCTGGAGGTGGTCCAGGACCTGGACGAGCGGCAGGGTGGCCGCGGCGGGATGCCGCTGGCGGTGCCCTTCGTACGGTTCCTCGCGGACCGGGCCGCCGCCGGGGGCGACGCGCCGTGGGCGGACCGGCTCGGGGACTGGGTGCGCGCCACCCGCGAGCGCCTCGCCCTGCCGGTGCTGCCCCCGCCCCCGCCACCCGCCCGGCGGATGGTCGTGCACGTCCGGCTGGAGACGCCGCCGGGCGGGGAGGACGGATTCCTGGCCCGGATGTGGCTGCGGGGCGAACGGGCGCAGCACATATGGGAGTCGGAGGGGGCACCGGTCGGACTGGACCGGGTGCGGGAGGAGCTCGTACGGCAACTCGCCCTCATCGGCGGCGCTTCGGAAACCGACGGCGAGACGGGGCGGCAGGCGTACGCCGCGGTGGACCGCATCGAGTTCCACGTGCCGTACGAACTGCTCGACGCCGACTTCGACCAGTGGCCGGTGCCCCGTGGCCCGGCAGGCCGCCGCCGCGCCCTCGGTCTGCTCCACCAGGTGGTGGTGCGCTGCCCGCAGGAGCGGGCGGACACCCGGGCCGAGTGGCACGGCACCTGGCGCTGGCTGCACGCCCAGGGCGGCCGGCACCCCGACGCCGTCCGGGTCGTCTCGGACGACGAGCTCACCGACGCGCTCGGGATGGAACTGGCCGCGCAGCCGCCGCCCGCCTGCGTCCTCGCGCACACCACGACCGCCCCGCACGCCGGGCTGCTGGAAGCCGTGTTCGAAGGCGGCCTCCCGGTGGCCGTATGGCGGCGCGGGGGCGGCCTGCCCGCGCCCGCCCTCCTCGACCTGCTCGCTCCGGCCGGGCCGGACGGCCGCCCCGACCCCGGCGCACTGGACGTCCTGGCCCTGCCCGCGCGCGTGCGGGAGGTGCGCCGGGCGGCCGCAGGCGCTGCTGCCGGATCCACGCGCGCCGACCAACAGCCCTCAGGGGGAGACCAGTTGG
>NZ_JBSGZP010000480.1:0-5729 GCF_053611065.1 Streptomyces sp. NPDC054840 | reverse complement strand
GTCAGCGTCGAGGTCATGCGGCCGTCCTGGCCGCGCTTGGTGGACTCGTTGCCGACGTAGCCGCCCGCATCGTCGGCGGCCGTACGGGCCGCGGCGAGCGTCTTCTGGACGTCCGCCGTCTCGATGCCGAGCGTCGCCGTGCGGATGACGTTCGGGCGGACCACGGCCGGCGGCGCGGCGTTCTTGCCGGCGGCGGAGCCCGCGGCCCCCGCCGACCCGGCCGGCGCCGGGGCCGCCGCGGCGCCCTCCGGGGCCTTGCCGTCGGCGGCGGGCGCCACCGCCGCCTTGTCGTTCGCGGACCCCTGGCCGCTTGCCCCGCAGCCGGTGAGGGCGAGCGCCCCGGCCAGCGAGAGGGCGGCCAGGGCCGCCGCGGAACGGTGTCTGTCGAAGCTGCGCATCGCTGTAAACCCCCGAGGATCGGCTGGTGTTGCCGGTTCGACGTCCAGAGTCCCGTCGCGGGTTTCGAATCCACGGTCCCGGGGTGATCCCGATGCGGTCACGGTCCGGCCTCGGAGATCGGTCTGAGACGATGTGTCCATGCACGAAGCGGACATGCGTACGGATCGGCCGGGCGGCACCCCCCGGTCCACCGGCCCCACCGGTGCCCAGGGCCACGCCGTCGTCATCGGCGGCGGTATCGCGGGCCTCGCCGCAGCCCACCGGCTGCTCGCCGAAGGCGTGCGCGTCACCCTGCTGGAAGCCGGACCGCGGCTCGGCGGCAAGCTGTACGCCGGTGAGCTCGCCGGAGCTCGCGTGGACCTCGGCGCCGAAGCCATGCTCGCCCGCCGCCCCGAGGCCGTGGCCCTCGCCGCAGCCGTGGGCCTCGGAGAGGCCGTACAGGCGCCCGCCACCGCCACCGCCCACCTGTGGACCCGCGGCGCGCTGCGCCCGATGCCGCGCGGCCACGTCATGGGCGTCCCCGGCGACCTCCGGCCGCTCGCCGCCTCCGGGGTGCTCTCCGCCGAGGGGCTGGCCCGCATCGAGGCCGAGCGGACGCTTGCGCCCACCGAGATCGGCGAGGACGTCGCCGTCGGCGAGTACGTCGCGGCCCGCCTCGGCCGCGAGGTCGTCGACCGGCTGGTGGAACCGCTGCTCGGCGGGGTCTACGCGGGCAACGCCTACCGCATCTCCATGCGGGCCGCCGTGCCCCAGCTCTTCGAGGCAGCCCGCACGCACGCCCTCCTGGTCGACGGCGTACGCGAACTGCAGCGCCGGGCGGAAGCCGCGCCCCAGCCGGCCGGCCCGGTCTTCGCCGGCATCGACGGCGGCATCGGACGGCTCCCGATCGCCGTGGCCGAGGCCTGCCGCGCCGCGGGGGCCCGGCTCGTCACCGGCACCCCCGTCAGCGAGGTCGTCCGTACGGCCGAGGGCTGGCGAGTGGTCGCCGGCGCCGAGGTCGTCGACGCCGACGCCGTGGTCCTGGCCATCCCGGCCGGGGCCGCCGCACGGCTGCTGGACGGGCTCGCACCGGCCGCCGCCACCGAGCTGCGCGGGGTCGAGTACGCCTCGATGGCCCTCATCACGATGGCCTTCCGCCGCTCCGACCTGCCGGAGGCCGTCTCCGGCGGCGGCGCCAGCGGATTCCTCGTACCGCCCGTCGACGGCCGGACCATCAAGGCCTCCACCTTCTCCAGCAACAAGTGGGCCTGGGCCGGGACGGATCCCGATCTCTTCCTGCTGCGCACCTCGGTCGGCCGCCACGCCGATGAGAGCGACCTGCAGCGCGAGGACGGCGAACTCGTCGAGGTCTCCCTCGCCGACCTCGGTGAGGCCGTCGGCCTCGCCGCCCGGCCGGTCGCCTCCACCGTCACCCGCTGGGACGGTGGACTGCCCCAGTACCCGGTCGGCCACCTCGACCGGGTAGCCCGGATCCGCACCGCGGTCGCGGCCCTGCCGGGCCTCGCGGTGTGCGGCGCGGTCTACGACGGAGTGGGCATTCCGGCCTGCGTCGCGAGCGCCGGCAAGGCCGCGGACGCGGTGATCGCCGCACTCGGTGCGCGTACGGCACCCCTGGCACCGACCACTGATCAGCGCACGGGACAATAGGCACATGACTGCACCAGAGAAGATTCCCAACGCGGGGAAGAAGGCGAAGGACCTCAACGAGGTCATCCGCTACACCCTGTGGTCCGTCTTCAAGCTGAAGGACGTGCTTCCCGAGGACCGGACCGGCTACGCCGACGAGGTCCAGGAGCTCTTCGACCGGCTGGCAGCCAAGGACATCACCGTCCGCGGCAGCTACGACGTCTCCGGCCTGCGCGCCGACGCCGACGTCATGATCTGGTGGCACGCCGAGACGGCGGACGAGCTGCAGACCGCCTACAACCTGTTCCGCCGCACCAAGCTGGGCCGCGCCCTGGAGCCGGTGTGGTCGAACATGGCCCTGCACCGCCCGGCCGAGTTCAACAAGTCGCACATCCCGGCCTTCCTGGCCGACGAGGTCGCGCGCGAGTACGTCAGCGTGTACCCCTTCGTGCGCAGCTACGACTGGTACCTGCTGCCCGACGAGGACCGCCGCCGCATGCTCGCCGACCACGGCAAGATGGCCCGCGGCTACCCGGACGTGCGCGCCAACACCGTCGCCTCCTTCTCCCTGGGCGACTACGAATGGCTGCTGGCCTTCGAGGCCGACGAGCTGTACCGCATCGTCGACCTCATGCGTCACCTGCGCGCCTCCGAGGCCCGTATGCACGTACGTGAAGAGGTGCCCTTCTACACCGGGCGCCGCAAGTCCGTCGCCGATCTGGTGGCCGGGCTCGCCTGATACCTCCCCTGGGGGGAAGGACCGGAGGACGACCACACCGTCAGGTGAGTTCCTCCGGTGGATCGGGAGGCTGGTCCGGAAGACGGCCCCTGCCCCCGAAACGACGCAGCCGGAGATCCCGCCCGGAAGTTCAGACGACTGGCGGCAGCAACGCCCCGCGGGCGCTCGCTGCCCGGCCGTCCAGCGACACCGGTGCGGGCTCCGGATGCGGCGCACACGTGACACGCCACCCGCCTCGCCACCCGCCTCGGCGGCCGTCCCGCCGGCCGGTCCGGGTGAGGCCGCCTGCGCGGCGTGGGCCGGGACACAGAGGAGGACGGATAGTGCCCCCACGGCGGCCGCCCGGCCCGCGAGTCCCGTCCGAATGGCGGCCCCTTCCTCTCATCCGATGAACTGATGAGAGGCCTGAGCGTCGTACTTGTAAAGGATCACCGGCCGGTGTCGGCGCCGATGGCCCCCTTGCCGCGGGTTCCACCCCCCCCGGTTGCCGTACGCCCGGCGGTCAGGAGCTGCTGCTGCCGCAGCTGGAGCTCGACGAACTGCCGCAACTGGACGAACTCCCGCAGCTGGAGCTGGACGAACTGCCGCAACTGGAGCTGCTGGTCGAGCAGCTGGAGCCACCGCCCGAGGACCCGCAGCCGCCCCCCGAGGAGCCGCAGCCCGAACCGCTGCCACAGCCCGAACCGCCGCCGTCGCTCCCGGCGCACCAGACGATCGGCAGCACCTCGGCCCCCGACCAGTGGGAGGAGGTGTCCGTGCCGTGGGAGCGCGTACGCGTCTGGGCCGCGGCCAGCCGGGTACCGCGCACCGCCGGCACCAACAGCTGGCGCAGATACGGGTCCCGCAGACCGCGCAGCCCGAACAGCGCGGTCTGCACGTGCGGGGTCGGGTCGTTCAGGTGGGCGGAGCGGACCGCGCGCAGCGCCCGCGCCCCGGCCCTGGTGATCCGGCTCTTGGTCCGGGCCGCGCAGACCAGGCCGACCACGATCCCGCCCACCAGGACGACCGCCACCTTCAGGATGAACGGCACCCCGGAGCCGGAATCGAGGGCGAGCGCCACGACGGTCAGCACCAGCGACACCGGGAACAGCAGCAGCGCGCACACGACGGCCTGGATCAACCCCCAGCGGCGCACGCGGCGCAGCCCGGATCCGGGTGGGATGATCAGCCCGCGGTCGGCCAGCGCGCCCCCGATCTCTTGGACGGCCGGGTCGCACATGGCCGCGTAGCGCACCTGGTAGAGCCATCCCGAAGACGCCCCCTGGTGGGCCAGGAGGACGGCCCGCTGGGCGGCGTCGACGGCCCGCGCCCCGGGGCGTACCTGGACGATGCCGGGACCGCCGGCCACCAGTCGGCCGTCGCCGAGCATGGAGACGAGCGCGGCGTCCACGACGGTGCCGGGGCCGCCCACCAGGAAGGCGGCCTCGGACAGGTCGTGCAGGGCGGGCGCGGGTCCCGCGGGCGCGGACCGGGCCCCGCGGAGCCTGGCCATCAGCAGGACGGAGGAGAGGACGACGGCGATCCAGATCGCCACGGCGAGGAGGTTCATGCCGCTCTCCCCGACAGCGTCCGGGCCCAGCGCACGATCCGGCGGGGCGGCCTGGCCCCGGCCCGGTCCCGCCACCAGGTGGTGAGCCGGCGCCGGGCGGCCGGATCGGCGGGCAGGTCCCGGATCAGCAGGTCCTCGGCGAAGTCCAGCGCGTCCCGGCGGTAGCCGGAGGTCATCGGGCGGCCCTTGGCATAGGAGAGGAAGGCCTCGCGGTACGGCTCCGGGCCGCCCAGGATCACGGGCAGCTCGGGAGCCAGCTTCGCCACCACGTCGGCCCGCTTGGCGGCGAGCGCCCGGGCCTGTACCCGGATGCGCCGGCGGTCGAAGCCCTCGGGTACCGGGGTGCCGGCCACCAGCGCCGACAGCAGCGCGGCCTGACCGAGCGCCACACCCGTCCGGGTCGACTCCGCGACCGGGTCCGACGGCGCGACCGTGCCCGGCTCCTCGACCGTGCCCGGCTCGGTGCCCGCCGCGGCGGACCCGGCGGTGGCCGGCGCGGCCGTCACCACGGTCCGGATCGCGGCCAGCTCGCCCGCGAGCTCGGCCGCCGGCGGGAAGTCGTCGTCCCGCTCCAGCAGGACGCCCGCCGGTTCCACCCGGGAGCGCAGCTCGGCCAGCAGCTCGAGTACCACCGGTGGGACCGGGTGCGCGTGGGTGTCGTGCCAGACACCGCCCCGTTCGATGCCGCCCGCGACGTGCACGTACGCCAGCGCCTCCAGCGGGATCGCGTCCAGTACGGCGGCCGGGTCCTCGCCCCGGTTGACCCGGTTGGTGTGCAGGTTGGCCACGTCGATGAGCAGCCGGACACCGGTCCGCTCGACCAGCTCCGTGAGGAACTGCCCTTCCGTCAGCTCCTCGCCAGGCCACGAGAACAGCGCGGCGATGTTCTCCAGGGCCAGCGACACGGGCAGGGCGTCCTGCGCGATCCGCACGTTCTCGCACAGCACGTCCAGCGCGTCGCGGGTGCGCGGCACCGGCAGCAGGTGCCCCGCCTCCAGCACCGGCGAGGAGGTCCGTACGAAGGCGATGTGCTCCGTGACGAGCGGCGCCCCCAGCGCCACCGCCCGCTCGCCGAGCGCCGCCAGCTTCGCCGGATCGGGGCGGTCCGCGCCGCCGAGGCCGAGCGAGACCCCGTGCGGCACCACGCGCGTGCCCCGCTCGCGCAGCCGCAGCAGGGACTCGGGCAGGTGGCCCGGGCATACGTTCTCGGCCACCACCTCGACCCAGTCCAGGCCGGAAAGCCGCTCGACGGCGTCCGCGATCTCCGGCCGCCAGCCGATGCCCACCCCCAGGTGTGCCATGGGCTTCATGTCCCCTCGCCCCCTCTCGTCGTACCGTGTGCCGATGTCATGGCCCCGACGGAGTCGCGCCAATCGCAGGAGGGGACGTTCAGAGGAACATTTGAGGTTCCCGCCG
>NZ_JBSGZP010000479.1:0-5750 GCF_053611065.1 Streptomyces sp. NPDC054840 | reverse complement strand
CTTCCGGCTCCTCGCGGCCCGGCTGCTCGCGGCCGAGGGCCATGTGCGGGCGGCCCGCCGGGTCTTCGAGGACGGCTTCGAACTCCCCGACCTGCGGGAGGGGGAGGAGACCCTCGCCGAGGTTGCTACGACTTCCGGATGCGGCCGCCTACTTCTTGATCTTGTCGATGCAGCGCACGAACCGCTTGCCCGACCGGTGCCGGGAGCCGCTGGTCCGCCCCTCGTGGCCGACGTCCGACACGCCCTCGCATGTGGCGGTGTCCAGCCTGACCTGAAACCGTATGCCGTATGCCGTATGCCGTACGGTTTCAGGTCAGGCCGGCTCAGGCGCGTCCCTACCGCCTCAGACCCGGCACAGGATCTCGGCGTTCAGGACCGAGAACCACGCGTCGGGGTCCGCGCCCCAGGCGTGCCAGGCCTCGGCGACGGCCGTCAGGTCCGCGGCCGTCGTGTGGCCGCCGCGGGTGGCGACGGCCGCGTAGGCGGAGGCCTGCGTGCGGTCCGCCCACAGGGCCGACCACCAAGCGGTCTCCTCCGGGGTGGCGAAGCACCAGGCGGTCGCCGAGGAGGTCACGTCGGTGAAACCGGCCTGCCGGGCCCAGGCCCGCAGGTGGCGGCCCGCGTCCGGTTCGCCGCCGTTGGCCCGGGCCACCCGCCGGTACAGGTCCAGCCAGTCGTCCAGGCCCGGCGCGGCCGGGTGCCAGGTCATGGCCGCGTAGTCGGCGTCGCGCGCGGCCACGATCCCGCCCGGCCGGCACACCCGCCGCATCTCGCGCAGCGCCTGTACCGGGTCGCCGACGTGCTGCAGCACCTGGTGGGCGTGGACCACGTCGAAGAAGTCGTCCGGGAAGTCCAGCGCGTGCACGTCCGCGGGAGCGAAGGACACGGCGTCGCCCAGGCCGCGTTCCCCGGCGTACGCGCGGGCCTGTTCCAGGACGTCCTCGGCGGCGTCGACGGCTGTGACATGGCCGCCCGGCGCCACCAGTTCCGCCAGGTCCGCGGTGATGGTGCCCGGGCCGCAGCCGACGTCCAGGACCCGCATCCCCGGGCGCAGCTCGCCGACCAGGTACGCGGCGGAGTTCTCGGCGGTACGCCAGCAGTGGGAGCGCAGCACCGACTCGTGGTGGCCGTGCGTGTAGACGGCGGTTTCCTTGGCGGCTTCCCCGGTGGCGGTTCCCCTGGCGGCGTTCACGACCGGCCCCCTCCTCGTTCGTCTTCCTCGTCGAAGCGTTGGTCCCACCGTAGACGACCGGTTCGCCATATGAGATAGCCGCTTTGACATGTGGACAGAAGTGGCGTGTGCCATGAGGATCGGGTGCGGCGGTGGCAGGTCGATGGTGGTGCGAGGAGAGTGGCTGCAGGGGCATACATCCCCATGGCGAAGGGCGGTGAGGGTCATGACGGACGCGCTGCTCGAACGGCACGCGGAGGCGCTGAGGCTCTTCGGTGAGCTGGTGCGTGACGTCCGCGGCGACCAGTGGGGAGAGCCGACCCCGTGCACGGAATGGAACGTGCGGGAGCTGGTCAACCACGTCACCGCGGAGCAGCTCTGGATCCCGCCGCTGGTCGCCGAGGGGCGGACCGTCGAGGAGCTGGAGGGCAGGTTCTCCGGGGACGTGCTGGGCGACGACCCGGTCGCGGCCTGGGACCGGGCCTCGGCCGCCGCGCACGCCGCCTTCGCCGTGCCCGGTGCGATGGACCGGACCGTGGTGCTGTCGTACGGTCCCGCGCTCGGATCGGCGTACTGCTCGGAGCTGACCGCCGACTGCGTCGTGCACTCCTGGGACCTCGCCCGCGGCATCGGCGCCGTGGACCGGCTGCCCGACAGCCTCGTCGAGTTCTCGATCAAGGAGATCATGCCGTACGCCGACGCGCTCGCGGCCAGTGGCGCGTACGCCGAGCCGGTGGAGGTCCCGGCGGGCGCGGACGCGCAGACCAGGCTCCTCGCGATGGTGGGGCGCACGGGCTGACGCCCCGGGGTCCACGCGCAGGGGTCGACGTGCGTGGGCTGGTGCGCAAGGGCCGGTGGAAGGCCTCAAGGGTCACGCGCAGGGGCCGGCGTGCGGGGCGGGACATCGCGCACAACAGGCGTAAGACCGCAAATAATCGTATAAAGGTCAGGTCTGGCGGGGCGTCGCTGGGCTCGGCGGGCGTGGCAGGGCGAGCGCGGAAGGCGGGAAGCGGTGGCGGGGATGCAGCGCACGGCGGCGGAAGGCCACGGCCCGGTCCGGTACGGCCCACCCGCCCCCCAGCCAGGCCTTCCCGTGCTCCCCGAGCTGGTCTCCGTCCTCGCGGCGGCCGCGGGACGCGCCGCCCCCGAGCCACCGGGCGGCGGGGGCGCCGTGCGGGAGGCGGCGTGCAGGCACTGGGGGAGACGCGGACTCCCCACTTCTCCCGAGAACGTGGCCGCGGGACCCGGAGCCCCCGCGCTGCTCCTGGCCCTGCTCGGGGCGTACGGGGGAGACGTGATGCTGCCCCGGCCCTGTCCCGCCTGGTGGACCCCGCAGGTCCGGTTGCTGGGACGGCGGGCCTATCACGTGCCGACCCCGGCCGAGTGCGGTGGCGTACCCGACCCCTACGCCCTGCTGGAGACGGTACGGCGGGTGCGCGCCGAGGGCGGTGACCCGCGCGTGCTGCTGCTGTCGGTCGCCGACGACCCCACCGCCACCGTGCCGCCGCCCGAGATGGTGCGCGAGGCCTGCGAGGCCGCCGAATCCGCCGGACTGTTCGTCGTCAGCGACGAGAGCTGGCGCGACACCGTCCACCGGCCTCGCGACACCCTGGTCCTGAGCCCGGCCGAGATGCTCCCCGAACAGGCGGCCGTCCTCGTCGACCTGTCCGGGGCGATGCTGCCGGCCGGCTGGCCCGTCGCCGTCGCCCGCTTCCCCGACACCCCGCGCGGGACCTGGCTGCGTGCTCGTACCCTCGACGTCCTCACCGCCACCGGAGCGATGGTCGCCGGCCCCGTCGCGGGGGCCGCCGCGCACGTCCTCGACGAACCCGACGCCGTCGCAGGGCGCGCGTACGCCGCCGCCGCCCTGCACGGGGTGGTGGCCGCCGCCGCTCACAGGCGGCTGCTCACGGCCGGGGCCCTCGCCCGGCCCCCGCAGGCCGGCCGGCACCTGTACGCCGACCTCACCCCGCTGCGCGCCGGACTCGCCCGGCACGGAGTGGGCGACGCCATGGAACTGGAGGACTGGCTCGGCGGCCGGCTCGGCGCACCCACGCCCGGCGGGCAGCGGTTCGCCGACGAACTGGGTGCGCTGCGCGTGCGGTTGTCCACCGGGCCGCTGCTGGGCGCCACCCCGCAGGAGCGGCTGGCGGCGCTCACCGCCCGTGATCCGCTCGCGCTCCCGCACGTACGCGACTCCCTGGAACTCCTCGGGTCAGTCCTGGCCGGGCTGGCCTGACCACCCGACCCCGGTGAACGGAGACTCCGCGATGAGGGACCGGACGGACGCCGCCGCCCCCGCGCCTGCCGCCGGCCCTGCCCCTGCCCCGGCTCCCGCGCCTGCCGCCGGCCCGGCCCCTGCCCCCGTACCCGCGCCTGCTCCCGGCCCCGCTTCCGCCCCCGGCGCTGCCCCCGCTCCCGGCCCCGGCCCTGCTCCTGCCCCGGCTCCCGCCTCCGCCCCGAGAACGGGTCCGGGTCCGGGGTCGGGTCCGGGTCCGGTGCGTGAGCCCTCGGCAGCTCAGTGGTGCCAGGCGCGGCCGCCCGCGTTGTGGACGAACCGCTGGAGCACCTTCAGGGTGATCAGGTACTCCTCGTCGGAGATCCCCGCGTGCCGCTCGGCCCGCAGGTCCTCCTGCAGGGCCGCGGCCTTGTCGAAGAACTCCCGCCCCTCGGGGGTCAACTCCAGGCGCCCTTCGGTGTTCTGGGTCATCCAGCCCCGGACGATGACGGTGTCCATCTCCTCGGACAGTGTCTCCTCGCCCACCGCGAGGTAGCCCCGCAGGGTCTCGGTCAGCTCCTCCCGGGTCCTGTTCTCGTCCCCCGCCAGGGCGACCCGGGCCAGGATCCACCACTGCGGCTGAGTGGTACCGAGCTCGGCGAGCGCGCCTCGGGTGCGGTTCACGACCGCGTCGTAGGCGGCCCAGCTCCAGTAGCCGATGGGCTGGCGGATCAGTTCGGCGTCGCCGTGCGAGTACTCCATTGCGGATCAACTCCCCGTTGATGATGCGGTGTGGTGCGCTGAGCAAGACCCTATGAACTCGACCGCGGTTGAGGTCCAGCCCCGGCGGAACCCGTCCCGATACCGCCCCTCCGCAAGGGTGGAGCGGGGGCGCGGCGAGGGGCCGCGGGGGTGTGGGGGGCGGCCTTCCCTGATAAAATTTTGTGGTTCCAGCCGCGTCGGGGGCCGAGCGCAACGGTCGTGATACGCGCATGAAGACCTCCCGAGCGATCCACCGCCCCCCGGCCCTGTTGGCGCCCTGCGTGGCCCTCCTGCTCGCGGGCGGCACCCTCGCCCCCGGATCGACCGCCCTGCCCCTCGCGGACCCGTCACCCACACCGGTGAGCGTCCCCTCGGCCACGGCCGGTGCACCCGCCCCCACCCCCGCCCCCGACACCTCGGCGCTGAAGCACATCGATCCGGCCGCCTTCCAGGCCTCCGTGGAACGCGTGGCGAAGAAGCTCATGGTGCCGGGCGCGATGGTGCTGCTCCGCACCCCGCAGGGCACCTACCGGGCCGTCGTCGGCACCGTCGAGAGGGGCAAGGCCGAACCGCCGGACGCCCGGGACCACTTCCGTATCGCCTCCAACACCAAGACGATGACCGCAGCGGTGATCATGCTCCTCGCCCAGGACGGCAAGCTGCGGCTGAGCGATCCGGTGTCGAAGTACGTCGCGGACGTGCCGAACGGCGCGAACATCACCGTCGCCGAACTGCTCAAGATGCGCAGCGGGCTCTACAACTACACCGACGCACCGGAACTCGCCGCCGCCCTGGACGCCGACCCGGGCAAGGCCTACACCCCGCGGGACGTCCTGGACATGGCCTTCCGGCGGCCCCCGAACTTCGCGCCGGACACGGACTACGAGTACTCCAACACCAACTTCGCCCTGCTGGGCCTCGTCGCCGAGAAGGCCGCCGGCCGTCCCCTCGCCCAGCAGTTCCGGGAGCGCCTGTTCACCCCGCTCGGGCTCGCCGGGACGTCACTGCCGGGCATCCACGACCGGTCCCTCGCCGAGCCCTACGCGCACGGCTACATGTACGGCAGCACGGCCTACGCCCTGGTCGACGAGCCCTACCCCGCCTCCCTGCGCGAGGCGGCGGAGGCGGGCAGCCTCGCACCCGTCGACCGCACCCACCAGAACCCCTCCTACGCCACCGCCGCCGGCGGAGCCATCTCCACCGCGCAGGACCTGGCCACCTGGATCAAGTCGCTGGTGACGGGCAAGGTCCTGGCCCCCGCGACCCAGCGGCAGTGGCTGGACAGCCCGCAGGCCGAAGACCCGGCGGCGCCCGACGGCCAGAAGTACGGCTACGGCATCACGCACCAGAAGTTCGGCCCGAACGCGGCGATGTACTACCACGGCGGGGAACTCCCCGGCTTCAACTCCTTCATCGGCCACGACCCGGACAACGACGTCACCCTTGTCGTCTGGACGAACCTGACCCTGTCGCCCGACGGCCGGACCACGGCCCAGGCCATGCTGCCCACCCTCCTCAACCAGATCTACACCGGCCTCGACTTCCCCACGGTCTGACACCACGACACCTCTACGCCGGGCACCGGGGCATCGGAGCGGC
>NZ_JBSGZP010000478.1:0-5752 GCF_053611065.1 Streptomyces sp. NPDC054840 | reverse complement strand
CCCGCACACCGCGTCGTCCCGAAACTGGGGCCCGGCGGCGGACCCGGCGCCCCGGGCGCCGGCCGTGCCGCTGTCCGCGGCCGGGGACAGCATCCCCAGCTACCCCGCCGCCGAACGCGCGGTCAAGGCCGTCGCCGAAGCCGTCCGGTACGGGCAGTGGCGCCGGGCCACCGCCGACGACCTCGGGCGGGTCCCCGAGTACGAGGACATCGACGAGGCCGGAACCGCCGACCGGCTGGCCCGGCTGCTGGCCGACGTCGAACCCGGTGCCGTGCTGACCCCGACCGACTGGGACGCCCGCGAGCTGCTCGCGGGCTACGGGATCCGCGTCCTGCCCACCCTGCCCGCGCCGAGCGCCGACGCGGCGGTCCGCGCCGCCGGGGTGCTGGGCTACCCGGTGGCGCTCAAGACCACCGCCGCGCACCTGCGCCACCGCGCGGACCTGGGCGGCGTACGCCTCGACCTCACGAACGAGGCCGAGCTGAGGCGCTCGTACGAGGAGCTCACCGACGCGCTGGGCAAGCCGGCCGAGCTCCAGCCCGTGGTGCAGGCCATGGTGCCGCGCGGGGTCGACACCGTCGTCCGCTCCGTCATCGACCCCGCCGCGGGCGCCGTCCTCTCCTTCGGGCTCGCCGGCGTCGCCTCCGAGCTCCTCGGTGACACCGCGCACCGGCTCGTCCCGGCCACCGACCGGGACGCCGCCGGACTGATCCGGTCCATCCGGACCGCGCCCCTCCTGTTCGGCTGGCGGGGCAGCGACCCCGTGGACACCCCCGCCCTGGAGGAACTGCTGCTGCGGCTGTCCCGCCTCGTGGACGACCACCCCGAGGTGATCGGCGTCTCACTGGAGCCCGTCGTGGTCGCCGCCGAGGGCGTATCCGTGCTCAGCGCCACCGTCCGCGTCGCCCACCCGCCGGCCCGCGGCGATCTCGGCCCGCGGACCCTCCCCAGTTACTGACCGGGCCGGCGCGGCCTGAGGGCCCCGTACGGGCCTTAGGATGGACCTCATGGCGAAATCCGGTACGACGACCCAGGGGCTGCGCACGGCGATCGAGCGCAGCGGCTACTACCCGGCCCTCGTGGCCGAGGCCGTGGAGGCCGCGGTGGGCGGCGAACCGATTTCGTCGTACCTGGTCCACCAGGAGACGACCTTCGACTCCAACGAGGTACGCCGGCACGTCACCGTGCTGGTCCTGACGGGCAACCGCTTCATCGTCAGCCACACCGACGAGCAGGCCGCCGACGCCGGATCCCCCTCCCCGTACGCGACCACCTCCACCGAGTCGGTCAAGCTGTCCAGCATCTCCTCCGTGGTGCTCAGCCGGGTCGTCGCCAATCCGGAGTCCTACACCCCCGGCACCCTGCCCCGCGAGGTCGTCCTGACCATCGGCTGGGGCGCGGTCTCCCGGATCGACCTGGAGCCAGCCGCGTGCGGCGACCCGAACTGCGACTCCGACCACGGCTACACCGGCAACTCCACCGCCGACGACCTCAGCCTGCGGGTCAGCGAGGCCGGCGACGGCCCGGAGGCGGTGCGGCAGACCCTGGTCTTCGCCCAGGCGCTCTCCGAGGCAACAGCGGCGACCTCCGCCACCCCCGCCCGCTGATGGCGTACTCCGCGGCACAGGAGTGGCCCGAGCCGGAGCTGCTGGACCTGGCGGGCGCCCCCGTCCCGGAGTACGGTGCCGGGTCGCTCGCCGACCTGCTGCCCACGCTCGTGGCCGGCCAGGGCGTCCCCGGTTTCACCGCCGCGATCCCCGAGCTGACCCCGGCCGACCGGAACTGCGTGTTCCTGGTCGACGGCATGGGGTGGGAGCAGATAAAGGCCCACCCGGCCGAGGCCCCGTACCTCACCTCCCTGCTGGGCAGCTCGCGCGGCGGCACCGGCCGCCCGATCACCGCGGGCTTCCCGGCGACCACCGCCACCTCGCTCGCCTCCGTGGGCACCGGCCTGCCCCCGGCCCGCCACGGCCTACCCGGCTACGCCGTCCGCAACCCCGCCACCGGCGAACTGATGAACCAGCTCCGCTGGCACCCGTGGACCTCGCCGAAGCCCTGGCAGCCGTACCCGACCGTCTTCCAGCGGGCCGACAAGGCCGGGGTGGCGACCGCCCAGGTGTCCTCGCCCGCCTTCCAGACCACCCCGCTCACCAAAATCGCGCTGAGCGGCGGCACCTTCCTCGGCCGGATGACCGGCGAGGAGCGGATGGACCTGGCGGCCGAGCGCCTCGCGGCCGGTGACCGCTCGCTCGTCTACACGTACTACAGCGAGCTCGACGGGGCCGGCCACCGGCACGGCGTGGACTCCGACGCCTGGCGCGGCCAGCTGATGTACGTGGACCGGCTGGTCCAGCGGCTCGCCGAGCAACTGCCGCCGCGCACAGCCCTGTACGTGACCGCGGACCACGGCATGGTCGACGTCCCCTTCGACGAGGATGCCCGGATCGACTTCGACGAGGACTGGGAGCTGAGCGCCGGCGTCGCCCTGCTGGGAGGCGAGGGCCGGGCTCGGCACGTGTACGCGGTGCCGGGCGCGCAGGCCGACGTACTGACCGTGTGGCGAGAGGTACTCGGCGACCGGTTCTGGGTCGCGAGCCGCGAAGAGGCCCTGGAACTGGGCTGGTTCGGCACGCCGGGGGAGTGCGACGAGCGCGTGCTCGGGCGCATCGGCGACGTGGTGGCGGCCGCCCAGGCCGACGTCGCGATCACCGCCTCGCGCAACGAGCCGAACGAGTCCGCCCTGACCGGTATGCACGGCTCCATGACCGCGGCGGAGCAGCTCGTCCCGCTGCTCGAAATCCGCACCTGACCCTCCGCCCTCACCCCGCACCCGCGCCCGCACCACCGCCCACCACCTGCCCACGACCCGAAAGGTCCGTACTTCCCATGCCCGAGCTGGTGTTCTTCTCCGGAACGATGGACTGCGGAAAGAGCACGCTGGCGCTCCAGATCGCCCACAACCGCGACGCTCGCGGCCTGCAGGGCGTGATCTTCACCCGCGACGACCGCGCGGGCGAGGGCAAGCTGTCCTCCCGGCTGGGCCTGGTGACGGAGGCGATCGAGGCGCCGGAGGGCATGGACCTGTACGCGTACCTGGTCGCCCAGCTGTCCCAGGGCGGCAAGGCGGACTACGTGATCGTGGACGAGGCCCAGTTCCTGGCCCCTGAGCAGATCGACCAGCTGGCCCGCATCGTCGACGACCTCGACATGGACGTCTTCGCCTTCGGCATCACGACGGACTTCCGCACGAAGCTCTTCCCCGGCTCCCAGCGCCTGATCGAGCTGGCGGACCGCCTGGAGCAGCTCCAGGTCGAGGCGCTGTGCTGGTGCGGCGCCCGAGCGACGCACAACGCCCGCACGGTGGGCGGGGCGATGGTGGTCGAGGGCGCCCAGGTCGTGGTCGGCGACGTGAACCGCCCGGCGGAGGAGATCGGCTACGAGGTCCTCTGCCGCCGCCACCACCGCAAGCGGATGACGAGCGCCGCGGCCCACGCGGGCGCCCTCTCCCCGGACGTCCTCCCGGTCAACCACGCCTGAACCCTTCCCCGCATGGAGCCGAGGGTGGGAGGGGCTCGTGGAGCCAGGGCAGGCCTGCTGAGGTACCCGGAAGGGGCATCGCTGGTGCCCCGTGGGAGGTGCCCGCACACGGCGTGACGGGTATCGTCGGGCTTGTTCTCCCCCGGTGTGTACGTCGTGTGCGACCAGCACTGGATGATCGACCGCCCGTCGCAGCTGCCCGTGCACCTGGTCGCGGCGAGTGCCGGCCGCAGGATGGTCCTGCACGCGATGCACAGCGTCGAACTTCGGCTCCACGGCTTCCGTCTCACGGCCCCGGCCGGTTCTCGGACCTCGCACAACGGCGACGGCGATCAGGGCTTCGGCCGCCAGGCACATGTAGGCGGTGGCGGACACGGCGTACCAACCTCGAATAAAATCAATCGAGATGGCACGCATGTACGATCTTTCTGGTGGGTTGTCTTCCAGCGATGACGCGAGCGGGCTGAGGGGGAGACGTGTCGCTGCGCGATCTGGTACGCGACGAAATGGCCGCGTCGATGTCTCCTTCCGAGCGGCTGGCGGCGCTGCGCTCTGCGCGCCTGTACTTCCAACGCCCTGACGAGCCCGGCTTCTTGGTCTGCGAGACGGAAGGGGGTCCGGTGGTGCCGGTTTTCACCTCCTTGGAAGCACTCGGGCTGTTCGCAGGGCCCTGCGGGTGGGCGTCCACGACCGTCGCGGACTTGGTGGAGCTCCTGCCCGAGGGGGTGCGCGCGTTGGTGGATCCGCTGGGTCCACGGACGTTCGTGCTGGACGCGGAAGTACTGGAGACCACGGACACGGGGGAGCGCAATGGCGGAGCCTGACACGGGAGCGCCGGCCCCGGGCGACGGCTACAAGATCGAGATCGCCTCGGTGCGCAAGGTGCTGACGCCGCTGGAGGAATCCGTGGTGGCCGCGCGCCAGATCAAGCGTGACTGGCAGGCGATGTCCGCGCAGATCGCGAACTCGGCCGACTTCGACATCTCCTCTTCGACCGAGAAGATGCTCTCGTCATGGGGCTTCGGCATGGGTCAGGTGGCTGAGTACACGGACACGGTGGTGGAGACGCTCCGCCAGGTCCTCGCCGCCTACGTGTTGGCAGATCTCCTGCGCATCGAGGACTTCTCGCCGACCGCGGCGAACATGGCCAAGCTGCCGTTCGGCGAGCGTGGCCTGGAGGCGTGGCAGGAGGGGTCCAGGCCGAAGTTCGATCCACCGCCCGAGATCTATCAGGAGCCGTGGCTGGACGACGGCGACACCGGCAATTACCAGGACGTGCCCCAACGCCCCCGCCTGCGCGTCGACGGCGGCTGGGAGGTCGACGGCGGTTCGAAGTCGAAGGGGCCGATCATATGACGAGCCGCGATGCGATGGAGGGCGGCGCAGTCGAGCGCATACCTCCCCATGCCAAGCCCAGCGATGTCATTTACGGCAACTCGATGGACGTCGACGATCTCGCCCTCAAACTTCTCGCCTATGCGGGCGCGTTCAAGGACGGGCTGGACAAGCTGGTCGACCTGTCCTTGATGGACTGGGCTGGAGCCGGCGCGGAGGGGTTCAAGAGCGCGACTCAGAAGCTTCCCCGGGACCTGGAGTCCGCGCAGAAATACTTCGAGGCCTCCGGGAAAGCCCTGGACTCCTACGCCTACAAACTGCGCTCGGTCCATACGCGCGTCAGGCCGATCATCGACGACGCGGACGAGGCACGGGCGACCTCCAAGAACTACTGGAAGCGCGTCACGGACTACAACGCCGCCTTGGATCGCAAGGATGATCCACTGCCGGAGCGTCCGCCGGACGACGATCCCGGCCTCGCCGCCTTGAAGGACTGCTACGACCGCTTGGACAAGCTCGAGACCGAGCTGCAGACCGTCATCGACGCGGCCAAGCGGCAACTCGTCAAGGCGGCGGATGAAGCCCCGGACAAGCCGCCGCCCCTCAAAGGGTGGAACAAGTTCGAGAAGGGGCTGGGCGACTTCTTCGGCGGCGCAGGCGACACCATGCGCGGCTGGTACGACGGTTTCGACGACCTCGTCCGTGACGGGCCTGATGGCGTCGGCCTGCACCTGGCGGGCATGGTGGACGGGGCCTCGTACGCCGTCCAGCACCCCCAGGAGTTCGCCAAAGCCGTCGTCAACTGGGACGAATGGCAGCGAAACCCCTCCCGTGCGGCCGGGCAGCTCACCCCCGAACTCCTCCTCGCTCTCGCCAGCGG
>NZ_JBSGZP010000477.1:0-5769 GCF_053611065.1 Streptomyces sp. NPDC054840 | reverse complement strand
GTATAAGAGACAGCACCGGGCCTTCGCCGCGTACCGCTCCGCCTCGCCTCACCCGGTCACGGGTAGCGGCGGGGCGTCCAGGTGACCCTCGACCCGTCGGCCCGCTCGGTGATCTGCGTCTGCGAGGATCCGATCAGCAGGAGCGTGCGCATGTCCACCTCGGACGGATCCAGTTCGGCGAGCGTGACGATCCGCACCGACTGCTCGGGGCCGCCCACGTCGCGCGCGACGACCACCGGGGTTTCGGGCGAGCGCAGTTCGAGCAGCAGTTCCCGGGCCTGGGCCACCTGCCAGGTCCGGCTGCGCGAGCCCGGGTTGTAGAGGGCGAGCACCAGGTCGGCCGCGGCGGCCGCGCGCAGCCGCTCCGCGATGACCTCCCAGGGCTTGAGCCGGTCGGAGAGCGAGATGGTGGCGTAGTCGTGGCCGAGCGGGGCACCGGCCGCGGCGGCCGCCGCGTTGGCCGCGGTCACCCCCGGCAGGACCCGTACCGGCACATCCTTGTACTCCGCCTGCCCGGCCACCTCCAGGACCGCCGTGGCCATGGCGAAGACGCCGGGGTCTCCGCCGGAGACCACGGCCACCCGCCGGCCGCGCCGGGCGAGGTCGAGGGCGAACTCGGCGCGCTCCGACTCCACCTTGTTGTCGGACCCGTGCCGGATCTGGCCCGGCTTGACGGGCACCCGGTCCAGGTAGGTGGTGTAGCCGACCAGCACCTCTGCGTCGGCGAGCGCACGCCGCGTCTGCGGGGTGAGCCACAGCGGGCCGGCCGGGCCGGTGCCCACGACGACGACCTCGCCGGGGCCGGAGGGGACGCTGCCCGGGTTGCCGATGCGGCTGGGGAGCACGGCGACGGCGAAGTACGGAACGCTGTCGGCGTCGATGTCGGCGAGGAGTCCGGTGCGCTCGCCGGCCATGGTGGCGCGCTCGACGTAGCGGGCCTCGGCGAGCCGGCCGCCGGCCTCCATCGCGCCGCGTACGGCGGGGAAGGTCCGGCCGAGCTTCATCACGACCGCCGAGTCGGTGGCGGCGAGGCGGGCGGTGAGCTCCTCCTCGGGCAGGGTGCCGGGGAGGATCGTCAGCACCTCCTCACCCTCGACGAGCGGGGTGCCCAGCCGGGCGGCGGCGGCGCTCACGGAGGTGACGCCGGGGATGACCTCGGTCTCGTACCGGTCGGCGAGCCGCTTGTGCATGTGCATGTACGAGCTGTAGAAGAGCGGGTCGCCCTCCGCGAGCACGGCGACGGTCCGGCCGGCGTCCAGGTGCGCGGCGAGGCGGGCGGCGGCGGCCTCGTAGAACTCCTCCATCGCGCCCTGGTACCCGCCGGGGTGGTCGGTGGTCTCGGTGGTGACCGGGTAGACCAGCGGTTCCTCGACGTGGTCGGCGCGCAGGTGCTTCGCGGCGATCGAACGGGCGATGGAACGGCCGTGGCGGGCGCTGTGGTAGGCCACGACATCGGCGTCGGCGATCACCTCGACGGCGCGCAGGGTCATCAGCGACGGGTCGCCGGGGCCGAGCCCGACCCCGTACAGCCGCCCCTTGGCGATGTCGCTCATTCGGCCACGCTCGCAATGGCGTTGACGGCGGCGGCGGCCATCGCGCTGCCGCCGCGCCGGCCGCGCACGACCAGGTGGTCGAGCCCCGAGGGGTGGGCGGCGAGGGCGTCCTTGGACTCGGCGGCGCCGATGAAGCCGACGGGGACCCCGATGACGGCGGCGGGGCGCGGGGCGCCCTCCTCGATCATCTCCAGCAGCCGGAACAGGGCGGTCGGCGCATTGCCGACGGCGATGACCGAGCCCTCCAGCAGGCCGCGGTCGCGCCAGACCTCCAGGGCGGCGGCGCTGCGCGTGGTGCCCATCTTCGCGGCGAGCTCCGGTACGGCCGGGTCGGAGAGCGTGCAGATCACGTCGTTGTCGGCGGGCAGCCGCTTGCGGGTGACACCGCTGGCGACCATCTGCACGTCGCACAGGATCGGCGCGCCCGCCTCCAGCGCCGCACGGGCGCGCAGCACGACCTCCGGGGTGTACCCGAGGTCCTGGGGGAGGTCGGTCATTCCGCAGGCGTGGATCATGCGCACCGCGACCTGGGCGACCGTGTCGGGCAGCCCGGAGAGGTCCGCCTCGGCGCGGATCGTGGCAAAGGACTGGCGGTAGATGGCCGCGCCGTCCTTCTCGTACTCAAACACGGTGTACTCGCTCATTTCTTCACTACGTCGGGGTCGGTGCGGGCGTCCGCGAGTGCCGCGGCAAGTTCGGAGGGCCGTACGTCGTGGGGTACGGGGCGGCCGGGCGCGGCGAGCCGGTATCCGGACCCGGTGGCGACCAGGTCCACCCAGGCGGTGCCGCGCGGATGCCCGCAGCGGCGCTCGCAGCCGGACCAGTGCACTGGCAGCGGACCGCGTGCCCGGTCGGCGACGGCCCGCGCGTCGGCGCGTACGTCGGCGAGGGATTTCGCGCAACCGGGCCGCCCCGTACAGGCGGTGACGGCTTCCCAGGGGCTGTCGGGGGTGAGGACCAGCCCGGCGTCCTCGATCCGGGCGGGCCCGCGCCCACTCACCCTCGGCAGGACGACGCTGCGCCACGGCGTGACGCGCAACTGGCCGCTCCCCTCATCGTCGGCGACCTGAACCAGGACCCGCCACTGCGCGGAGCTGAGCCGGCCGAGCGGGGGCAGCACGCACAGGGTGGCGCGGTCGTGCCCGCCCGCGCCCGACGGCCGGGGCGGCGCGGTGTACGGCCAGTCCACGGCGCGGGCGGTCGCGGCGGCGATCCCGGCGGCGTCGAGGCGCCGGGTGAACTCAGCTTCGTCCAAAGTGTGTCCGGCGGGCAGTTCGGACACCCGCCAGGCCTGTGTGCCGGCTTCGGCGGCGGCGTCGAGGAAGTACCGGGCGGCCAGCAGAGCCGCTCGGGGGGCGTCCTGCCCGGCGAGTTCCACGGCGTCGGCGGCCCGGCCGAGCCGGAGCAGCGCCCGGCCTGCGCAGCGGCCGAGCACGGTCACGTCGGCGGCGAGCGCGGCCACGTCGCCGCGCCCGTCGTCGAAGGCGAACAGGAACCGCCCGGACAGCGCCGCCGCCCACGGGCTCGCGCACAGCAGCCGGTCGAACTCCATGGCCCAGGCCGACGCGTCGGGCCGGTCCGTCCCCTCCGGCCCGCCCCGCCCCTCCGGTCCGTCCAGGCCGGACATGGGCGTCGCCACGATGTTCCGTACCCGCTCATGGCTCGGCGCGGGGAGCAGCCCGGCCCCGTCCAGCAGCTCCGCGAGCCCGGCGCCGCATCCGTCGGCCAGGCCGCGCAGTTGTACGTTGCCGCGCGAGGTCAGCTCCAGGTGTGCGTCCCCGAACCGGTCGGCGGCGAGCGCCAGCGCCGAGGCCTGCCGCACGGTGAGCAGCCCGGCCGGCACCCGGACCCGTGCCAGGAACCCGTCGTCCGCCGCGTGCAGCCGCAGCGCACCGGGGCAGGCGTCACCGCGCTCCCGTATGACGGGTTCGTCCCGCGATGCGGCGGAAGGGGGCTGGGGCATGGCCGCGAGCATACCCACGATTGGGTCCCCCCGACCTGTGTCCGTCACCACCCCGACCAGCCATTCCTAGCCCGCCCGTCCCATCCGGCCCCGCCGGCCCTTCGAGCCGCACTCCCGGCTCCGCCGACACGCGAGCCGCACTCCCGGCCCGCCAACACGTGGGCCGCTCCCCGCCCGCCGACGCCATGAGCCGCACTCCCAGCCCCCGACGCCTGAGCCGCATCCCGGCCCCGCCGACGCCTTCGCGGCACCCACGGCCCGCCAACACCTGAGCCGCACACCCAGCCCCCGACGCCTTAACCGCACACCCAGCCCCGCCAACGCGTGAGCCGCACCCCCGGCCGGCCAACGCGTGAGCCGCACTCCCGGCCGGCCGATACGTGAGCCACACACCCAGCCCCGCCAACACGTGAGCCGCACACCCAGCCCGCCAACACCTGAGCCGCACTCCCAACCCCGCCGACGCCTGAGCCGCGCTCCCAGCCCGCCGCGTACGAGCCGCACTCCCAGCCCCGCCGGCGTTTGAGGCGCGGGGTCCGGGGCAGAGCCCCGGCAGCGTCGCCGCACCCGGCGGACCACCGTCATCCCACCCGCCACACCGGCGGCAGCCACCCGCCCCCTAAGATGACCTTCCGGCGGACCACACGGCCCGCCGTCGCCGAGGACGGCGACATGGGAGGAAGCCCGGTGCGATTCCGGCGCGGTCCCGCCACTGTGAACCCCGCGGAGCGATCCGGCGACCGGGGTGAGTCAGGAACTCCCGCTGTCCTCACACTGCCCGGGGCGCGGAAACCCCGAGGAAGGCCTGCCGCCGCATGATCCTGCTGCTGTCGACGTCCGACACCGATCTGCTCAGCGCCCGCGCGGCGAACACGGCGGACGGCCCCGTCCCGTACCGGTTCGCGAACCCCTCCCGCCTTCCCCTCGACGACCTGCCCGGCCTCCTCGACGGGGTCGACCTGGTCGTCGTACGCCTCCTCGGCGGACTCCGCGCCTGGCAGGACGGCCTCGACCTGCTGCTGGCCCCCGGCCAGACCCGCCCGGTCGTGGTCCTGACCGGCGAACAGGCTCCGGACGCGCAGCTCATGGAGGCCTCCACGGTCCCCATCGGCATCGCGGCCGAGGCCCACGGCTACCTCGCCCACGGCGGCCCGGCCAACCTGGAGCAGCTGGCCCGGTTCCTCTCCGACACCGTCCTCCTCACCGGCCACGGCTTCGAGCCGCCCGCGGCCTCCCCCACCTGGGGACCGCTGGAGCGCACCCCGCAGCGCACCGAGGGCCCGCGGATCGCGGTGCTGTACTACCGCGCCCACCAGATGAGCGGGAACACGTCCTTCGTGCACGCCCTGTGCGACGCGATCGAGTCCCACGACGCCCAGGCGCTGCCCCTGTACGTGTCCTCCCTGCGCACCCCCGAGCCGGAGCTGATCGCCGCACTGGAGTCGGCCGACGCGGTCGTCACCACGGTCCTCGCGGCGGGCGGTACCAAGCCCGCCACCGCCTCGGCGGGCGGCGACGACGAGTCCTGGGACGCGGGCGCGCTCGCCGGCCTCGGCGTGCCGATCCTGCAGGCTCTGTGCCTGACCGGCTCGCGCGCCGCCTGGGAGGAGAACGACGAGGGTCTCTCCCCGCTGGACGCCGCCACGCAGGTCGCCGTGCCCGAGTTCGACGGCCGTCTGATCACCGTCCCGTTCTCCTTCAAGGAAATCGACGCGGACGGTCTGCCCGCCTACGTGGCCGACCCCGAGCGGGCCGCCCGGGTCGCGGGGATCGCCGTACGCCACGCCCGCCTGCGGCATATCGACCGCCGCGACAAGAAGGTCGCGCTGGTCCTGTCCGCGTACCCGACCAAGCACTCGCGCATCGGTAACGCGGTCGGCCTCGACACCCCGGCCAGCGCCGTGGAGCTGCTGCGCACCCTCGTCGCCGGCGGCTACGACTTCGGGCCGACCGAGGACATCCCGGGTCTGGTCTCGGGAGACGGCGACGAGCTGATCCGCGCCCTGATCGAGGCAGGCGGCCACGACCAGGACTGGCTGACCGAGGAGCAGTTGGCCCGCAACCCGGTCCGGATCCCGGCCGCCGACTACAAGCGGTGGTTCGCGGAGCTCCCGGCCGAGCTGCGGGACAGCGTCACCGAGCACTGGGGCGAGGCCCCGGGCAACATGTTCGTGGACCGCTCGGCGAACCCGGAGGGCGACATCGTGCTCGCCGCTCTGCGCCGCGGGAACCTCCTCATCCTCATCCAGCCGC
>NZ_JBSGZP010000476.1:0-5785 GCF_053611065.1 Streptomyces sp. NPDC054840 | reverse complement strand
GCCCGCCCTTCGAGGCGGTCCGTCCGGTCGGTGATTTCCGGATTGCCCCGGGATCAGCCCTGCAGCGCCTTGTCGATCGCCGCCGTGAACAGCTCCGCCGTCTGCGGCGTCTCGATCTTCTTGCCGTCCATCTTCAGGGTCGGCGTGCCCTTCACGCCGGACTTGTCGAAGGCCTTCGACATCTCCAGCGCCCACCGGTCGTACGTACCGTCCTCGACGGCCTTCTTGAACTCGGCGTTGCCCTTGAGCTCCGGAACCGTGTCCGCGACCTTCAGCAGGTAGTCGTCCTTGGCGAAGCTGTCGTCGGTCTCCTCGGGGTGCAGGTCCTTGGAGTAGAGCGCGCCCTTGTAGTCGAGGAAGGCCTTCGGGCTGACGTTGAGCGCGGCGCCCAGGGCGCTCAGCGCGTTCTTCGAGCCCTCGCCCTTGACGGCGTTGTCGATGAAGGTGGCGCCGATGTACTGGAGCTTGTACTTGCCCGCGTCCACGTCCTTCTCGATCTGCTCGCCGGCCGCCTGCTCGAAGGCGGCGCAGGCCGGGCAGCGCGAGTCCTCGTACAGCTCCAGGGTCTTCTTCGCCTCGGGCTTGCCGACGACGACCGTGGTGCCGTCCGCGCCCTCGGTGTTCTTCGGCTTGACCAGCTCGGCCGTGGCGGCCTTCTCCCAATGGCCGGGCTGGTTGGCCTGCATGACCCCGTAGCCGATGGCGCCGATCACCGCGAGCGCGAGCACGACCCCGCCCGCGACGAGCACCTGGCGGCGCACCTTGTCCTTCTTGGCCTGGGCCTCGCGCTCGGCGCGCAGACGCTCGCGTGCCGCTGCCTTGTTCGCGTGGCTGTTGCGTGAACTCATCATGATCTCCGTGGGATGTGACGTGTGGAAGGGACTGCCGTACGTGCGTCAGGCGCGGGCGAGCGCGCCGAGCACGGGGGGTCCCCGCCGTCCCACGGAGTGGGCCGGGAAGCGGGTACGGGCCCCGGCGGCCGAACGGGCCGACCACAGCAGCGCCCGCGCCGGCCGGCGGGCCACCGCGCCCGAAGCCGCGGCCAGCAGCAGCGGCCGGAACGCGAAGGCGGCCACCGCCCGCAGCAGCCGGCCCAGCGCCCGCTCGCCGTGGCGCAGCCAGGCGGCGGCCAGCAGCCCCACCGAGACGTGGGCGCCGAGCAGCAGCCAGGGCGTGTACGGCCCGGGCGAGGCCAGCAGCGCCGCCGCGTCGGCCGGTCCCGCCACCTCGGTCAGCGGTCCGCCCACCGGTGTGCCGCCGCACAGGGCGTCCAGGCCCATGGCGCGCAGCGGGCCCGCGACGGGGCCGCCGGCCGGGCCGTAACAGAGGTGCTGCCCGGTGGTGAAGACGGTGTCGGCGGCCAGCTCCAGCGGTACGAGCAGCCCGGCGATGGGGCCGAAGCCCCGTTCGCGGCCCGCGAGCGCGTAGGCGATCGCGAACACACCCGCGAAGGCCCCCGCCACCAGCGCGGGCGGCAGCGGGACCCGGGACATCAGGACGTGCGAGCCGGACGAGAGCAGTACGACGAGCGCGCTGAACAGCGCGGCCCGCAGCCCCCTGAGTCCCGTCCCGGAAATGTCCATCCTCGCGAGTGTGCCATGCGTTCCTGTGGAACAGCGGCTCAGTGGCTGAGACGCCCGTTACGGAAGAGATCCACGAAGATCTGGTGGTCGGCGCGCGCCCGGGCCCCGTACGCGTGGGCGAAGTCCACGAGCAGCTCCGCGAAGCCGTCCTCGTCGGCCGCGATCGCGGCGTCGATGGCCCGCTCGGTGGAGAAGGGCACCAGCGTCTGCCCGCTCTCGTCCGCGTCGGCCGCCCCGTGCATGGTCGCGGTCGCCCGGCCCAGGTCCGCGACGACGGCCGCGATCTCCTCCGGGTCGTCCAGGTCCGACCAGTCCAGGTCCACCGCGTACGGGGAGACCTCCGCCACCAGCTGCCCGGCGCCGTCGAGCTCCGTCCAGCCCAGCCACGGGTCGGCGTGCGCCTGCAGGGCGCGCTGGGAGATGACCGTCCGGTGCCCCTCGTGCCGGAAGTACTCCCGCACCGCCCGGTCCGTGATGTGCCGGGAGGCCGCCGGGGTCTGCGCCTGCTTGAGGTAGATCACGACATCGTTCTCCAGGGCGTCGCTGTGCCCCTCCAGCAGGATGTTGTACGAGGGCAGGCCCGCCGAGCCGATCCCGACGCCGCGGCGCCCCACCACGTCCTTGACCCGGTAGGAGTCCGGCCGCACGAGGGACTCGTCGGGGAGGGTCTCCAGGTACCCGTCGAAGGCGGCCAGCACCTTGTAGCGCGTGGCGGCGTCGAGCTCGACGGAGCCCCCGTCGGCCGTGAAGCGGCGCTCGTAGTCCCGTATCTCCGTCATGGAGTCCAGCAGGGAGAAACGGGTGCGGGAGCGGGCCGAGCGCAGCGCGGCCAGCAGCGGCCCCTCGGCGGTGTCCAGGGTGAAGGAGGGCACCTCCTCGTGCTTCGCACCGGCCGCCAGCCGGCGGATCCGCTCCCGGTAGGCACCGGCGTAGATCCGCACCAGCTCGCTTATCTGGTCGTCGCTGAGCGCCTTGGTGTAGCCGATCAGGGCGACGGAGGCGGCGAACCGCTTCAGGTCCCAGGTGAAGGGGCCGACGTAGGCCTCGTCGAAGTCGTTGACGTTGAAGATCAGCCGGCCGTTGGAGTCCATGTACGTGCCGAAGTTCTCGGCGTGCAGGTCACCGTGGATCCACACCCGGCCCGTCCGCTCGTCCAGGTAGGGGCCGCCGTGCCGGTCCCGCTCCAGGTCGGAGTAGAAGAGGCAGGCGGTACCCCGGTAGAAGGCGAAGGCCGAAGCCGCCATCTTGCGGAATTTGACCTGGAAGGCAGCGGGGTCGGCGGCGAGCAGCTCACCGAACGCGGTGTCGAACACATCGAGGATCTGCTCGGCGCGCTGCTCGTCGGTCGTCTCGGGGACCGCCATGGCGGGTTCCTCCTGGTGCACGGGCTGTTTCAGGTTCCGACCGACTGGACGCCGGATCGGCCCTCCTGGTTCTGCAACGCCCGACCGTACCGGTCAGTGCCCGCGATCTGTCACCCGGCCGACGTAGGATTCGAAGCTGCCCCCTCACCCTTGCCGCCGGAGGACCCGCGCCGTGACAAAGCCGCCGTTCACGCACCTGCACGTCCACACCCAGTACTCGCTGCTGGACGGTGCCGCACGGCTGAAGGACATGTTCAACGCGTGCAACGAGATGGGCATGACGCACATCGCCATGTCCGACCACGGCAACCTGCACGGCGCCTACGACTTCTTCCACAGTGCGCAGAAGGCCGGCGTCACGCCGATCATCGGCATCGAGGCGTACGTCGCCCCCGAGTCCCGGCGCAACAAGCGGCGCATCCAGTGGGGCCAGCCGCACCAGAAGCGCGACGACGTCTCCGGTTCCGGCGGTTACACCCACAAGACCATCTGGGCGTCGAACGCCACCGGTCTGCACAACATCTTCCGGCTGTCCTCCGACGCGTACGCCGAGGGCTGGCTCACGAAGTGGCCGCGGATGGACAAGGAGACCATCTCCAAGTGGTCCGAGGGCCTGATCGCCTCCACCGGCTGTCCGTCCGGCGAGGTGCAGACCAGGCTGCGCCTCGGCCAGTTCGACGAGGCCGTGCAGGCCGCCTCCGACTACAAGGACATCTTCGGCGAGGGGCGCTACTTCCTGGAGCTGATGGACCACGGCATCGAGATCGAGCGCCGGGTCCGTGACGGGCTGCTGGAGATCGGCAAGAAGCTCGGCATCCCGCCGCTGGTGACGAACGACTCCCACTACACGTACGCGAGCGAGGCCACCGCCCACGACGCGCTGCTCTGCATCCAGACCGGCAAGAACCTCTCCGACCCGGACCGATTCCGCTTCGACGGCACCGGCTACTACCTGAAGTCGACCGACGAGATGTATGCGATCGACTCCTCGGACGCCTGGCAGGAGGGCTGCGCCAACACCCGGCTGGTCGCGGACCAGGTCGACACGGAGGGCATGTTCAAGTTCCGGAACCTGATGCCGAAATTCGACATCCCGGAAGGCCACACCGAGGTCAGCTGGTTCCGCGAGGAGACCATGCGCGGCATGCACCGCCGCTACCCCGGAGGCATCCCGGAGGACCGGATGCAGCAGGCCGAGTACGAGATGGACACCATCATCTCGATGGGCTTCCCCGGCTACTTCCTCGTGGTCGCCGACTTCATCATGTGGGCCAAGAACCAGGGCATCGCGGTGGGCCCCGGCCGAGGCTCGGCGGCCGGTTCGATCGTCGCGTACGCCATGGGCATCACCGACCTCGACCCGCTCACCCACGGCCTGATCTTCGAGCGCTTCCTGAACCCCGAGCGCGTCTCCATGCCCGATGTCGACATCGACTTCGACGAGCGCCGGCGCGTCGAGGTGATCCGGTACGTGACCGAGAAGTACGGCGCCGACAAGGTCGCCATGATCGGCACGTACGGCACCATCAAGGCCAAGAACGCGATCAAGGACTCGGCCCGCGTGCTGGGCTACCCCTACGCGATGGGTGACCGGCTCACCAAGGCGATGCCCGCCGACGTCCTCGGCAAGGGCATCCCGCTCTCCGGCATCCTCGACCCGACGCACCCCCGTTACGGCGAGGCCGGCGAGATCCGCGGGATGTACGAGAACGAGCCGGACGTGAAGAAGGTCATCGACACCGCCCGCGGTGTCGAGGGCCTGGTCCGCCAGATGGGCGTGCACGCCGCCGGCGTGATCATGTCCAGCGAGACCATCACCGACCACGTGCCCGTCTGGGTGCGGCACACCGACGGCGTCACCATCACCCAGTGGGACTACCCGAGCTGCGAGTCGCTCGGCCTGCTGAAGATGGACTTCCTCGGCCTGCGCAACCTCACGATCATGGACGACGCCGTCAAGATGGTGAAGGCCAACAAGGGGATCGACATCGATCTCCTGGGCCTCCCGCTCGACGACCCCAAGACCTTCGAGCTGCTCGGCCGCGGTGACACCCTCGGCGTCTTCCAGTTCGACGGCGGACCCATGCGCTCGCTGCTGCGCCTGATGAAGCCCGACAACTTCGAGGACATCTCCGCCGTCTCGGCCCTGTACCGGCCGGGTCCGATGGGCATGAACTCGCACACGAACTACGCCCTGCGCAAGAACAAGCAGCAGGAGATCACCCCGATCCACCCGGAGCTGGAGGAGCCTCTCAGGGAGATCCTCGGCGTCACCTACGGCCTCATCGTCTACCAGGAGCAGGTCCAGAAGGCCGCCCAGATCATCGCCGGGTACTCGCTCGGCGAGGCCGACATCCTGCGCCGCGTGATGGGCAAGAAGAAGCCCGAGGAACTGGCGAAGAACTTCGTCATCTTCGAGGCGGGCGCCAAGGAGAAGGGCTTCAGCGACCAGGCGATCAAGGCGCTGTGGGACGTCCTCGTCCCCTTCGCCGGTTACGCCTTCAACAAGGCGCACTCCGCCGCGTACGGCCTGGTCTCCTACTGGACCGCCTACCTCAAGGCCAACTACCCGGCCGAGTACATGGCGGGCCTGCTCACCTCGGTCAAGGACGACAAGGACAAGTCCGCGATCTACCTGAACGAGTGCCGCCGGATGGGCATCAAGGTCCTGCCGCCGAACGTGAACGAGTCCGAGCCGAACTTCGCGGCCCAGGGCGACGACGTGATCCTCTTCGGCCTCACGGCGGTGCGCAACGTCGGCACCAACGTCGTCGAGTCGATCATCCGGACGAGGAAGACCAAGGGGAAGTTCTCCTCCTTCCCCGACTTCCTGGACAA
>NZ_JBSGZP010000475.1:0-5792 GCF_053611065.1 Streptomyces sp. NPDC054840 | reverse complement strand
GGTTCTGGGCCGGGCTGCTCTGGCTGCGGGCGCGGTACACCGAAGACGCGGCCGACCGGCGCACCGCCGCCGCCTGCACGGCCCGGCTCGAACCGTGGGTACGGGCCGACACCGCCACCCGTGGCCTGATCCTCTGGTACGGCACCGCTCCGGCCGCGGACGATGCAGAGGCCACCGAGCTCCAAGGCCTCGGCGCCCGCGCCGTGCTGGCGGCCTACGACCGTGAACTCGGGCTGGTGCCCTGGGGGGACGCGCTCGGCGGGCCCCGCCTGCTCGCCCGCGTGGACGGCGTGCCGGGGACCGTACCCCTGCTGGCCGGCGCCGGACCGCAGGGCGCCACCGCGGCCGCGGCCCACCTCCACCGCCACCTCGACCTCTGCCTCGGCGCGCACTCCGGTGCCCGGGCCGCTGGGACGCTGACTCCTGCCTCGCGCTTCGACGCGGTAGCGGGCTGGCAGCCCCGCTCGGACCCGCCGCCGGGCTGGAGCCGGGGCCGCGCCTGGCTGCTGCTGGCGGTGGCCGATGCCTTGCTGCGCCCGGACCTGGCGCTCCCCGGCTCGGCCGCCCGGCTCGACGCGGCGGCCGAACTCCTGGCGACGGGCGCCGAGTCGGGGGCCGGCGGACTCGTCCCGGCGGCCGACGCCGGCCGCCCGGACGGGCCGCGCGACACCTCGGCCGCCGCGATCACCGCGGTCGCCCTGCTGAAACTCGCCCGCGTGCCGGGTCCCCGGGCGGCCGGGTACGCGTACCGGGCCGAGGCGATCCTCCGCCGGCTCGCCGAGCGCCACGTGAGCGGCCCGGACTCCGGGCGCCCGCCCGGGATGCTGCTGGACGGCTGCTACGACGCCGGGAAAGAGCTGGCCGTCCGGCACGAACTCGTCTGGGGCGACTTCTTCCTGGCGCTCGGCCTCGCCGCCGTGCACGGGGTCGTCGACATCACCCGCGTGTAGCCGTACGCTCCGGGCCGCCGCCGTCCCGCCCGTACGCGCGCAGGACCCGGCGGGCCACGGAGGTGATGTGCAGCTCGTCCGGGCCGTCGAGGATGCGGGCGGCCCGGCCGGTGCGGAAGAGTCCGGGCAGCGGGGTGTCCGGGCCGAGCCCTGCGGCGCCGTGGACCTGGATGGCGGAGTCCGCGACCTGCTGGAGCATGCGCGCGGCGGCGACCTTGGCGAGCCCCACCTCCGTCCGCGCGTCCCGCCCCGCGTCGATCAGCGCCACCGCCTCGTGCACGAGGGCGCGGGTGGTGCGCAGGGCGAGCAGGGCGTCGAAGACATGACTCTGGACCAACTGCTGGTCGGCGAGGGGCCCGCGGGACCCGCTGCGGCTGGCGGCCCGCTCGCACATGAGGTCGAAGGCCCGCTGGCCCTGGCCGAGCCAGCGCAGGCAGCGCAGCGTACGACCGAGCCGCAGCCGCTCACCGGCGAGGGCGAGCGCGTCCCCGGGCTCGCCGAGGAGGTGGTCGGCCGGGACCCGTACCCGGTCGAATGCGATCTCGTACTGGCCGCCCGTACCGAGGACGGTGAGTTCGCGTACGACGCGGAATCCGGCCGACGCGGTGGGCACGAGCAGCAGCGACAGCCCCTCGCGGTCGCCGGTGCTCCCGCCGGTGCGGGCCATGACCGTCACCAGGTCGGCGCCCGCGGCGCCCGAGGTGAACCACTTGCGGCCGGTGACGAGCCAGCTGCCGTCCGGCCCGCGCTCCGCCCGGGTGCCGGTCAGGAAGGGGTCGGTGCCGGGGACGTCCGGCTCGGTCATGGCGTAGCAGGTCCGTATCTCCCCGGCGACCAGCGGCTTCAGATATGCCTCGCGGACCGCGGTCCCCCCGTGCCGCGCCAGCATCGTCACGTCGAGCAGCGGGGCGGATCCCAGCGCGGCCGGACCGTGGTCACTGGCCCCCTCCGCCTCGGCCAGTCCCGCGTACGCGCGGAACCCGAGCCCGCCGCCGCCCAGTTCCTCCGGGAGCGGCAGCGCCCACAGGCCCTCCTCCTGCGCCTGGGCGCGCAGGTCGGCCAGCGCCTCGGCCGCCGCGGGCCCGCCCCCGTCCAACAGCGCCTCCCGAGGGATCACCCGAGAGCGGACGAACCGGTCGATCCGTTCCCTCAAGTCACCTTTCTCCGCAGTCTGTTCTGCATCCGAGGTGTGGTCCGTGCCTGGATCCGTCACTTGTTTCCTCCTGATCACCGGGAACTCGCGGGAGCGGCCGACCGACTCCCTGTCCGTGGAACTGGTCGGGTGCGCACGCTCCCGGGTTCCCCACATTCGGCAAGACCCGGGCGCAGGCCACCGCCGCGCCAGGAGAGGAGAGGCATGGCGTCACCAGCAACCACGCAGACGGTCCGGCCGCTCGACACACTGCGCTTCGACACCTCGGGACCCCCGCAGATCACGAGCGTCATCGCCGATCACCTGCGGCTGCTCGGCGCACGGACGGACCGCCCCACACGGGAGGGGACGCTCACCGGCACCGCCGCCGTCACCGATGGCACCACGCTCACGGGCGGCGGTTTCGACCCGGCGAACGCGACCGCCACCTGGGCGGATCCCGCGAGCGGGCTCGTCGACGAGGCCACGGTCCAGGCCGCCACCGGCATCATGGCCGTGCACGGCCGGCGCGACGGCGGCCCGCGCGGCCTCGCCGTCGACTACGCGGCCACCGCCACCGGAGTCCTGGCCGTGCAGGGGCTGCTCGCGGCTCTGGTGGGCCAGGCCCGCGGCGGCGTCGCCCGCGCGGTCACCACCAGTGCGGACCGGGCGGGACTGCTCGCGGTCTCCCAGTACCTCGCCGCCGCCGGGGCCGACGAGGGAGAGGCCGCCGAACTGGCCGCCGGAGGACCTCCGTTCACCTCGGCCGACGGTGTCCTCTTCGAACTGGAGACACTCGACCCGGGCACCTGGGGGGCCTTCTGGAAGGCACTGGAGGCGCCCGCGGAGGCCTTGCGGTCCGGCTGGCGGCCCTTCCAGTTCCGCTATGCCACCGCCTGTGCCCCCTTCCCGGTGGCCCTCCACCTCACGGCCCGGTCCCACTCCTGGGAGCGGATCCGCCGGGCAGCGGCCGCCTACGGCACCGAGGTGTGCGCTTTGCGCCCGCTCGCCGAACGGGCGGCGGAACACGACGGCGCCGCCCCCTGGTCCCTGGCCCCGTCGGCCACCGGCCGTCTCACCGCAAGGTCGCACCGGCTGCCCGGAGCGGCACACTCCGGCGGGCCGCTGGCCGGGCTGACCGTACTGGAGGCGGGCCGCCGCATCCAGGCACCGCTCGCCGCGCATCTCCTCGGGAGCCTCGGCGCCGACGTGATCCGGATCGAACCGCCGGGTGGCGACCCGCTGCGCGGCATGCCCCCGGCCTGTTCCGGGATCTCGGCGCGCTGGCTCGCCCTCAACCGGGGCAAGCGGGCCGTCGAGATCGACATCAAGAGGGAGGGCGACCGCCGACGGCTGCGTGAGCTGGCGGCCGGGGCCGACGTCTTCCTGCACAACTGGGCGCCGGGCAAGGCCGCCGAGCTCGGCCTCGACTCCGCGGACCTCGCACGGGTCAATCCCGCGCTCGTCTACGCGTACACCAGCGGCTGGGCCGACCGGGTCGAGGACGCCCCCATGGGCACCGACTTCATGGTCCAGGCCCGTACGGGCGTCGGCGAAGCCGCCCGCCCCGAGGGCGAGGCCCCGGCGCCCTCGCTGATGACCCTGCTCGACGTACTGGGCGGACTGCTCGGCGCCGAGGCCGTCCTCGCCGGGCTGCTGCTGCGCGAACGTACCGGCCACGGCGTACGGGTGGACTCCTCCCTGCTCGGCGCGGCCGACACGCTGACCGCTCCCGCCCTGCGCCGGGCGGCCCGCGGCGAGAACCCCCGGCGACCGGCCGGATTCCGGCTCCCGCGGCCGACGGCGGACGGCTGGCTCGCACCGGCCGACGCCGACGCCCGAGCCGTGGCCGTCCACGACCTCGGCGGCCTGTCCACGACGGAGGCCCTGGCCCGGCTGCACGAGCACGGACTGACCGCGACCGCGGTGACCACCGAGCTGGCCGACCTGCACCACGATCCGCGCTTCACCGGCTCGATCAGCCGCGACGCGCACGGCGCCCCCGCAGTCCCCGACCCCTGGAGTTTCGTATGACCGCCGACAGGCTCGTCCTGCACGACCTGCTGCCCGCCGAACTCCGCCGGTCCTGGGTGATCGACGGGACCTGCCCCGACCTCGACCTCTACAGCCTCTTCCGGGCCCGCCAGATCGCCGACCTGCACCGCACGGCCGTCCTCGATGCCAAGGGCAAGCTCTGCTACACCGCGCTGGACCGCAAGGTCCGATGTCTGGCCACCGGCCTGCGGGAACTCGGAATCGGCCCGGGCGACGTGGTCGGCGTGCAACTCCCCGACAACCGCTTCGCCGTCATCGCCGATCTGGCGCTCGCCGCCCTCGGCGCGATCGCGCTCCCGTTCCCGGTGGGCCGGGGCGTTGTCGAAGCCGAGTGCCTGCTGCGCCGCGCCGAGGCCGTCGCCGTCATCGCGGCCACCGAGCACCGGGGATCGCGGCACGCGGCCGACCTGAGCACGCTCGCCGGGGTGCTCCCGGCACTGCGCCACGTCATCGCCGCGGGGCCGGTCGCGCCCGAAGGAACGATTCACCTGTCGAGGCTGCTGCGCTCCGACCCCAGCGGATTCGTCCCCGCCCGGCCCGATCCCGACAGTGCCGCACGCATCCTCGTGTCCTCCGGCTCCGAGGCCGAGCCGAAGATGATCGCGTACTCGCACAACGCACTGGCCGGCGGACGGGGGAACTTCCTCGCCTCCCTCATCCCGGACCGCACGCCGCCGAATTGTCTGTTCCTCGTACCGCTGGCCTCCGCCTTCGGGTCCAACGGCACCGCGGTCACGCTCGCCCGGCACGGCGGCACCCTCGTCCTGCTCGACCGCTTCACCCCGGAAGCGGCGATCGAGGCGGTGCGCGCACACCGGCCGACGCACATCCTCGGCGTGCCCACCATGATCCGCATGATGCTCGAACGCCTCGACGGGACGGACGAGAAGCTGCCCGCCCCCACCGCCCTGGTCCTCGGCGGGGCGCCGCTCGACGAGACCACCGCGGCCGCCGCGGCCCAGGCCTTCGGCTGCCCCGTGGTGAACCTCTACGGCTCCGCCGACGGCGTCAACTGCCACACCGGGCTCGGCAGCACGGTGCCGCCCACCGACGGATCCGGGGTCGTCGCGGGCCGTCCCGACCCCAGGGTCGCCGAGATCCGCATCGCCGACCCGGTCACGCACGAACCGCTGCCGGACGGCGCCGTCGGCGAGATCGTCTCGCGCGGCCCGATGACCCCGCTGTGCTACGTGGGCGCGCCCGACCTGGACGCCCGCTACCGTACGCCGGACGGCTGGGTCCGCACCGGTGACCTCGGCTACCTCGACTCCGACAGCGTCCTGCACATCGTCGGCCGCCTCAAGGACATCGTCATCCGCGGCGGCGCCAACATCAGCCCGGCGGAGGTCGAACGCGAACTGACCGCGCACCCCCAGGTCCGCGACGTGGCCTGCGTAGGCGTCCCGGACCCCTTGATGGGGGAGCGGCTGGCGGCCTGCGTGGTGCCGCGCGGCGGGCAGCCCCTCACCCTGGCCTCGCTCGGCGAACACCTCGCGCGGCGCGGGCTGGAACGGTCCAAGCACCCGGAACGGCTGCTCCTGATCGCCGAGCTGCCGCTGACGGCCGCCGGCAAGCCGGACCGCGCGGCCCTGCGCGAGCGCCTCGCGGCGACGGCCACCACGGCTCCGCCGCTCGCACAGGCGGGCTGAGGGTGG
>NZ_JBSGZP010000474.1:0-5819 GCF_053611065.1 Streptomyces sp. NPDC054840 | reverse complement strand
CCGGGGATCTTTCCCCGGCCCCCGTCCGTTCACAGGCTCGTACGGCACAATGGCCCGTGCTTGATCACCTGGCAGATGTGGAGCGGGCGGTATGACGACACGAAGCGCGGACGCGGACACCGCCCGGAGCAGGACCGTCGGGGGAAGCCGGGCCCTGGCCCTGCTGCTGGTGATCACCGGGGCCGCGGGGCTGCTCGCCGCCTGGGTGATCACGATCGACAAGTTCAAGCTGCTGGAGGACCCGACCTTCAAGCCGGCCTGCAGCCTGAACCCGATCGTCTCCTGCGGCAACATCATGACGAGCGACCAGGCGTCGGCCTTCGGCTTCCCGAACCCTATGCTCGGACTCGTCGCCTACGGGATCGTGATCTGCGTAGGCATGAGCATGCTCGCCGGGGCCTCGTTCCGCCGCTGGTACTGGCTCACCTTCAACGCCGGCACCCTCTTCGGCGTCGCCTTCTGCACCTGGCTCATGTACCAGTCGCTGTACAACATCAACTCGCTGTGCCTGTGGTGCTGCCTGGCCTGGGTCGCCACGATCTTCATGTTCTGGTACGTCACCGCGCACAACGTCCGCGAAGGGCTGCTGCCGGCTCCGGGCTGGCTCAAGTCCTTCCTCGACGAGTTCACCTGGGTCCTGCCCGTCCTGCACGTCGGGATCATCGGGATGCTGATCCTGACCCGCTGGTGGGACTTCTGGACCTCCTGAGCGCGGGCGGCCCTGTCGGTGGGCTCGCATAGGCTTCCTGTGTGGAACCAGACCTGTTCACCGCCGCTGCCGAAGACCGCCGGGAGAAGGACCCCGCGAGCTCCCCGCTCGCCGTCCGGATGCGTCCGCGCACCCTGGACGAGGTCGTCGGCCAACAGCACCTGCTGAAGCCCGGATCACCGCTGCGCCGGCTGGTCGGGGAAGGGGCGGGCGGCCCGGCCGGTGCCTCGTCGGTGATCCTCTGGGGCCCGCCCGGCACCGGGAAGACGACCCTGGCGTACGTGGTCAGCCAGGCCACGCAGAAGCGTTTCGTGGAACTGTCCGCCATCACCGCGGGCGTCAAAGAGGTACGGGCCGTCATCGAGGGCGCCAAGCGCGCGGCCGGCGGCTACGGCAAGGAGACCGTCCTCTTCCTCGACGAGATCCACCGCTTCAGCAAGGCGCAGCAGGACTCGCTGCTCCCCGCCGTCGAGAACCGCTGGGTGACGCTGATCGCGGCCACCACCGAGAACCCGTACTTCTCGATCATCTCGCCGCTGCTGTCGCGCTCGCTGCTGCTGACGCTGGAACCGCTGACGGACGAGGACCTGAGCGCCCTGATGCGGCGCGCGCTCACCGAGGAGCGGGGCCTGGGCGGGGCCGTCACCCTCCCGGAGGACGCCGAGGCGCACCTGCTGCGGATCGCCGGCGGCGATGCCCGGCGGGCGCTGACCGCGCTGGAGGCGGGCGCCGGGTCGGCCATCGCCAAGGGGGAGGACGAGATCACCCTCCAGACGCTGGAGGAGGCGGTCGACCGGGCGGCGGTCCGGTACGACAAGGACGGCGACCAGCACTACGACGTGGCCAGCGCACTGATCAAGTCGATCCGCGGCTCGGACGTGGACGCGGCGCTGCACTACCTGGCCCGGATGATCGAGGCCGGTGAGGACCCCCGGTTCATCGCGCGCCGCCTGATGATCTCCGCGAGCGAGGACATCGGTCTGGCGGACCCGACGGCCCTGCCGATCGCGGTGGCCGCGGCCCAGGCGGTGGCGATGATCGGTTTCCCGGAGGCGGCGCTGACCCTGTCGCACGCCACGATCGCCCTGGCTCTGGCCCCCAAGTCGAACACCGCCACGACCGCGATCGGCGCGGCGCTGGCCGACGTACGGGCAGGCCTCGCGGGCCCGGTCCCGACGCACCTGCGGGACGGGCACTACAAGGGCGCGGCCAAGCTGGGACACGCGCAGGGGTATGTGTACCCGCACGACGTGCCGGGCGCGATCGCGGCGCAGCAGTACGCGCCGGACGAGATCCAGGGCAAGCGGTACTACGAGCCGACGCGCTACGGCGCGGAGGCCCGCTATGCGGACGTGGTGGAGAAGGTACGCGAGCGGCTGCGCGGCCAGGCGTGACCCGGAGGAGCAAGACCGGGCCGCACCCGTGCGGCGGCGCGACACGACCTAGTGCGAGGCCGCCGAGAACAGGGAGTGCATCGCCCGGCGCAGCCCGCAGATGTCCGCGACCGGCTCCGGGAAGTCGAAGCGGGCGTCGAAGGAGCCGGCCGGGCCGCCGGTGAAGCGGACACGCAGGCCGAGGCGGTCCAGGGAGAGCGGGACGGCGGCCATGCCGCCGGCCTCACGGGCGCCCAGCAGGCCGCCCAGCTCGCCGAGCCGGTCGCGATGGGCGGCGTGCAGGTGCTGCAGCAGCTCCGTCTCGTGCGCGACCATCGGGTCCGGCTCCGCCGCGGCCAGGTCCTCCGGGTCCACGTGCTCGGCGCCCCACAGGTCGTCCACCGAGATCTCGCCGACCTCCAGGCGCAGCATCATCCACGCCGGGCGCCCGGTGTGGGGGGCGTCGAGAGACTCCCGCATGCCCAGAAGCTCGCCCACCGGTTGCCGCTCCGCGAGCAGCGCGGCGCAGGCCGCCCGGTCGTCCCCGCGCACCGGCGTCAGCCACCCGGCCAGCCAGGCGCGGCCTCGGATACGATGGGGCACGGACACCGGCGCCACATCCGTGATCTCGATCACGGCGGTGAGGTCGTCGTCCTGGGCGTGAGCGGCTGCCCTGGCAGCCGCGGATTCCCCTGAGACAAGGAGAATCACGTCCCCGTCCGGGGTGACGGTCCGTGCGACCGGCAGCCCTGTCCCGAACTCCTCGGCCTCGTGACTGTCACGAGCACCGATCAGCGTGAGGGATACTGAGGCGTTGGACTCTACGAGGGTTCGTACGCGTTCGGCTCCGGTGAGCTGCCGAACGCCTTCCCTGGGACGCGGCTGACCTTGCTTATCGTCGGCGCAAGCGGATTCTGTTTCGTCTGAATCCGAACTGCGTTGCGCACTGGGCAGGGGGATCCCATGTGGTCGAGACATTACGTCCTCCTCGCTAAGGTAAGCCTCACCTAACTTACATGGAGGTAGGTTCCCCGTGAACCAGAAGCGACCCAAGGTCAAGAAGTCGCGTGCCCTCGGCATTGCGCTGACCCCGAAGGCCGTCAAGTACTTCGAGGCCCGCCCCTACCCGCCGGGCGAGCACGGCCGTGGCCGCAAGCAGAACTCGGACTACAAGGTTCGTCTGCTGGAGAAGCAGCGTCTGCGCGCTCAGTACGACATCTCTGAGCGTCAGATGGCCCGCGCCTACGACCGCGCCAAGAAGGCCGAAGGCAAGACGGGCGAGGCGCTTGTCGTCGAGCTCGAGCGTCGCCTCGACGCCCTGGTTCTGCGTTCGGGCATCGCCCGCACCATCTACCAGGCCCGCCAGATGGTCGTTCACGGCCACATCGAGGTCAACGGTGACAAGGTCGACAAGCCGTCGTTCCGTGTCCGTCCGGACGACGTCATCACCGTGCGCGAGCGCAGCCGCGAGAAGGTTCCGTTCCAGGTTGCCCGTGAGGGTGGCTACGCAGGCGAGGGCGAGACCCCGCGCTACCTGCAGGTCAACCTGAAGGCCCTGGCCTTCCGCCTGGACCGCGACCCGAACCGCAAGGAAATCCCGGTCATCTGCGACGAGCAGCTCGTCGTCGAGTACTACGCCCGCTGATGCAGGCCTAGTCTCACTGGCTGGTCAGCCCGCCGTCCCCTCCGGGGCGGCGGGTTTTCCGTTTCCCACGGGCCGCAGGGCTACGGCTGGTCCGCCGACGCGCGGGTCGTCGGCACCCTGGATCCGCGCAGCCGTCCCGCCCGCCGGGGCCCACCTGCGCCGCCCCGCTCCTCGGGGCTGCTCAGCGCCCGCCCGACCAGCGCCTCACGGCTCAGCTCCCGCCCCTCGGCCTCGTACGCCGCACGGCGCTCGGCGCCCAGAAGCTCGCCCGTCTGCTCCTGGCACATCAGCCGCGGGGCGTTGAAGTACCCCGAGCCGAACAACTGCAGCCCCACCCCGCCCCACATCGGCTCCGCCGCGCCCTGGAGCACCGCCGCCTCGGCCGCGTCCCCCTCCGCGACCGTGACCAGCGCGAGCAGCTCCAGCGCGAGCACCAGCCCGACCAGATCGTGGAAGACGTGGTTGATGGCGACGCACTCGGTCAGCAGCCGCCGCGCCTCCTGCGTGCGCCCCGCGTCCAAGGCCGCGTACGCGAGGACGTACAGGGCGTACGCCTTCGCCCAGCACTCCCCGCGCTCCTCGCAGATCTCCCGGACCTCCCCGCAGAGCGCGAGCGCGCCCGGCAGGTCACCGAGGAAGGCCAGCGCCATCCCCAGCTCGACCTGGCACATCAGCACGTTGCTGTTCAGCTCGCCGGCGGCCCGGTACCGCTCCAGCGCCGTGCCCAGCAGGTCCCGGGCCCGGGCCATGTCGTCCGAGACCAGCGCCAGGCAGCCCATCCGGTGCACCGCGTAGGCAGCGGCCACCGGGTTCCCGCTCTGCGCCGCCCCGTCCCGGCACTCGTACAGGGCGCTCATCGAGGCCGCCGCGTCCCCCTGCAGGGCCGCGACATAGCCCAGCACCCACAGGGCCTTCAGCCGCGAGCTCTCGTACTCCACCGCCTGGTCCGCGGGCTCCAGGGTCCGTTCCAGCCAGTGCCGCCCCTCGGTCAGCCGCCCGCAGCCCGCCCAGTAGAACCACAGCGTCCCCGCCAGGTACTGACCCAGATGCACCTCGTCCGGCTCGTCCAGGCAGCACTCCAGGGCGAGCCGCACGTTCGCCAGCTCCACCTCCACCAGCGCGGCCACCTCCTGCTGGCGCGGGCTGAACCAGTCCAGCTCGCACCACGTCGCCAGGCCCACGTACCAGTCCCGGTGGCGCCGCCGCAGCCGGCAGGCGTCGCCCAGCGACTCCAACCAGCCCGCCCCGTACGCCCGTACGGTCTCCAGCATGCGGAACCGCACCCCGGCGGGCGTCTCCTCCCGGACCAGCAGGGACTGGGCCAGGAGCTCCCCGACCAGGTCCAGCACGTCCTCCACCGGCAGATCCGGACCCGCGCACACGTATTCGACGGCATCGAGGTCGAACTGCCCCGCGAACACCGACAGCCGCGCCCACAGCAGCCGCTCCGCCGGCGTGCACAGCTCATGGCTCCAGCCGATGGCCGTCCGCAACGTCCGGTGCCGGGCGAGCCCACCGCGCCCACCGCCCGTCAGCAGCGCGAAGCGGTCCTCCAGCCGGGCCAGCACCTGCTCGGGGGACAGCGTCCGCAGCCGGGCCGCCGCCAGCTCCAGCGCCAGCGGGATCCCGTCGAGGCGGGCGCACAGCTCGACCAGCGCGGCCCGGTTCTCCGTCGTCACCGCGAAGGCCGGGTCGGCCGCGGACGCCCGCGCCGCCAGCAGGGCCAGCGCCTCCTCGGCGGCCGGCGGGGCCAGCGGGAAGGCCACCTCCCCGTCCAGGGCCAGCGGGCGCCGGCCCGCCGCGAGGACACGCAGGCCGGGGCAGCGGCGCAGCAGCTCCCGTACCAGGCCGGCGCACGCGTCGACCAGCTGCTCGAAGCCGTCCAGGACCAGCAGCAGCCGCCGCCCGGCCAGGTGCTCGGCCAGCACGGTGCGGGGCGGCCGGGTGGTGTGGTCGGTCAGCCGCAGCGCCTCGGCGAGGGCCAGCTCCAGCAGCGCTCCTGCTGGCGCACAAGGAGCGCGGGGCGCTGCCGCTGGCCGGGGTGCTCGGTGCCGCCCTGGGGGCGGCCGTCCTGGGAAGCGGTTCCGGTGGT
>NZ_JBSGZP010000473.1:0-5824 GCF_053611065.1 Streptomyces sp. NPDC054840 | reverse complement strand
GCTGCCCCCGGACCCCCGCGCCTCAAACGCTGGCGGGGCTGTAAGGGCGCCTCATACGCCGGCGGGCTGAAAGGGCGCCTCAAACGCCGGCGGGCTGTAAGGGCACCGCACACGCCGGCGGGGCCGAAAGAGCACCGCACACCCCGGCGGGGCTGAAAACACCGGAATCGATCGCATCGGAGAATCGCCATGACAGCTCCCTCCCCACCGGAGGTGCTCCGCGCGCCCCTCGTCGTCGAGTTCCCCTTCACCCGGTCCCTCGGGCCCGTCCAGAGCGCCTTCCTCACCGGGCTGCGCGAGGGCACCGTGCTCGGTGTGAAGACCTCCGACGGCAAGGTGATGGTCCCGCCCGTCGAGTACGACCCCGTCACCGCCGAGGAGATCCGCGAGCTCGTCGAGGTCGGCGCCACCGGTACCGTCACCACCTGGGCGTGGAACGACCGGCCCCGCCCCCAACAGCCCCTGGACACCCCTTTCGCCTGGGTGCTGGTCAAGCTCGACGGCGCCGACACCGCCCTCCTGCACGCCCTCGACGCGCCCGGCCCCGACGCCGTCCGCACCGGCATGCGCGTACGGGTCCGCTGGGCCGCCGAGCGCACCGGCGCCATCACCGACATCGCCTGCTTCGAACCGTACGACGGCCCCGCGGCCGGGGAAGCCGTCCCGCACGACGGGGGCTTCGCCGACGCCGTCACCGGCATCGTCGCCGGGGCCCGCCTCGACTACGTCTACAGCCCCGGCCGCGCCCAGACCGCGTACATCAACGCCCTCTCCGAGCGGCGGACCGTCGGCGAGCGCTGCCCCTCCTGCCGGAAGGTGTACGTCCCGCCGCGCGGAGCCTGCCCCACCTGCGGGGTCGCCACCACCGACCGCGTCGAGGTCGGCCCCGCCGGCACGGTCACCACCTACTGCATCGTCAACATCAAGGCTGCCCACACGGCGAATCTCGACCTCGAAGTCCCCTACGTCTACGCCCACATCGCCCTCGACGGCGCCGGCCTCGCCCTCCACGGCCGGATCGGCGGCATCCCCTACGACCAGGTCCGCATGGGCCTGCGCGTCGAGCCGGTATGGACCGAGGGCGGTCGCTACCCCGACCACTACCGACCCACCGGCGAACCGGACGCGGACTACGACGCGTACAAGGAGCTCATCTGATGGCCCGATACGCCCGCGAGGTCGCGGTGGTCGCCTTCGCGCAGAGCGACCACCTGCGCCGCACCGACGAGCTCAGCGAAGTCGAGATGGTCATGCCGGTCCTCCACCAGGTGCTGGCCGCCACCGGCCTGAAGGCCGGCGAGATCGGTTTCACCTGCTCCGGCTCCAGCGACTACCTGGCCGGCCGGGCCTTCTCCTTCACCATGACCCTCGACGGGGTCGGAGCCTGGCCGCCGATCTCCGAGTCGCACGTCGAGATGGACGGGGCCTGGGCCCTCTACGAGGCCTGGGTCAAGATCCAGACCGGCGAGGCCGACACCGCGCTCGTCTACTCGTACGGGAAGTCCTCACCCGGATCGGTCCGAGACGTGCTGACCCGCCAGCTCGATCCGTACTACGTCGCCCCGCTCTGGCCCGACGCGGTCGCCCTGGCCGCCCTCCAGGCGCAAGCCCTGATCGACACGGGTGAGACCGACGAGGCCGCCCTGGCGGCCGTCGGAGCGCGCAGCCGGGACGCGGCCGTCGCCAACCCGCACGCCCAGCTCCGGGGCCCCGTCCCACAGGGCGACTACCAGGTCAGGCCCCTGCGCACCGGAGACTGCCCGCCCGTGGGCGACGGCGTGGCCGCCGTCGTCCTGGCCGCCGGAGACCTCGCGCGGCGGCTTTGCGAACGCCCCGCCTGGATCACCGGCATCGACCACCGCATCGAGGCACACAGCCTGGGCCTGCGCGACCTCACCGACTCCCCGTCCACCCGGCTCGCCGCCGAACACGCGGGTGTCTTCGAAGCCCCGGTGGACACGGCCGAACTGCACGCGCCGTTCTCCTCCCAGGAGGTCGTGCTCCGCAAGGCCCTCGGCCTCACCGGCGACGTGACCGTCAACCCCTCCGGCGGCGCGCTCGCCGCCAACCCGATGATGGCCGCCGGCCTGATCCGCATCGGCGAGGCGGCCGCCCGGATCCACCGCGGTGCGTCACGACGGGCCGTCGCCCACGCCACCTCCGGCCCCTGCCTCCAGCAGAACCTGGTCGCCGTTCTGGAAGGGGACGCAAGGTGAGTAAAGAGCCCGTGGCCATCGTCGGGATCGGCCAGACCAAGCACGTGGCGGCCCGCCGAGACGTGTCCATCGCCGGACTGGTCCGCGAGGCGGCGGCGCGCGCCCTCGCCGACGCCGGACTGACCTGGGCGGACATCGACGCGGTCGTCATCGGCAAGGCCCCCGACTTCTTCGAGGGGGTGATGATGCCCGAGCTGTACCTGGCGGACGCCCTCGGCGCGGTCGGCAAGCCGATGCTGCGCGTGCACACGGCCGGTTCGGTCGGCGGGTCCACCGCCCTGGTCGCCTCGAACCTGGTGGCGGCCCGCGTCCACCGCACCGTCCTCACCCTCGCCTTCGAGAAGCAGTCCGAGTCCAATGCCATGTGGGGCCTGTCGCTCCCCGTCCCCTTCCAGCAGCCGCTGCTCGCCGGCGCCGGCGGCTTCTTCGCCCCGCACGTGCGCGCGTACATGCGGCGCACCGGCGCGCCGGACACCGTGGGCTCGCTGGTGGCGTACAAGGACCGGCGCAACGCGCTCAAGAACCCGTACGCGCACCTGCACGAGCACGACATCACGCTGGAGAAGGTCCAGGCCTCGCCGATGCTGTGGGACCCGATCCGCTACTCGGAGACCTGCCCCTCCTCCGACGGCGCGTGCGCGATGATCCTCACCGACCGGGCGGGCGCGGCCCGTTCGCCGAAACCGGCCGCCTGGGTGCACGGCGGCGCGATGCGCAGCGAGCCCACCCTCTTCGCCGGCAAGGACTTCGTCTCGCCGCAGGCCGGCAAGGACTGCGCGGCCGACGTCTACCGCCAGGCCGGCATCACCGACCCGCGCCGGGAGATCGACGCGGTCGAGATGTACGTGCCGTTCTCCTGGTACGAGCCGATGTGGCTGGAGAACCTCGGCTTCGCGGCGGAGGGCGAGGGCTGGAAGCTCACCGAGGCCGGGGTCACCGGACTCGACGGGGACCTCCCGGTCAACCCCTCGGGCGGCGTGCTGTCCACCAACCCGATCGGCGCCTCCGGCATGATCCGCTTCGCGGAGGCGGCCCTCCAGGTCCGCGGCCAGGCCGGGGAACACCAAATTCCGGGAGCCCGCCGGGCGCTGGGGCACGCGTACGGAGGCGGCGCGCAGTTCTTCGCGATGTGGCTGGTGGGGGCACAGGAGCCGACCTCCTGAACACAGGCCCGGCCGACGACGGAGGGGCCGGCCGGGGAGCCGGACCGGCCACGGGTGACTCACCGTGGCCTGTCCGGCACCGGCTGCGCTGGTTAGCCTTGCCCAGACGACGTACCGGGAGGAGCACGCACGTGGCCGAGAGCATGACTTCACAGTCCCTCGCCGGCTGGGGGAAGCCGGACCTCGATCTCACCGAGGCGCAGTGGCAGTCGAGCAGCCGGGGAGTGGGCGACGTCCAGATCGCCTTCGTCGAGGGATTCATCGCGATGCGCAACAGCGAGCGCCCCGAGAGTCCTTCACTGATCTTCTCGCCGGACGAATGGCACAAGTTCGTGCTGAACGCACGGGGCGGTGAGTTCGACCTGACCTGACCTGACCTGACCTGACCTGACCTGACCTGACCTGACCTGACCTGACCTGACCTGACCTGACCTGACGGAGTTCGTACGCGGCGTACCCGGGGCGCGGAGCCGCCGCCCCGGGGGCCGCCGCATCCCCTTCGCGTCGGCTCGGAGCGCTCCGGCGGGCGGGTATCCGGGCTGCGATGTCGCCCGGCCCCAGAACGCTCCACCGCCGGGGACGGGCCGCGCGAGGTGCGGCGGCGCGACGGTGGGGGTGGCCCGCCCGGACGGTGGCGCCCTGACGGATCGCCCATAACCGGAGCAATGGGTAGGGTCGGCCCTATGAGTGGAGAGCGTGACCTGCGGAAACTCCTGAGCGGGATGCGGCCCGAGCTGAACGAGGGGCGGTACGTCTTCTGCACCGTCGACGGCACCACCGTCCCCGCCGGGACCACCCCCGTCGCCACCGTCCTCGAACCCGAGGGCCTCACCCTGGTGCTGCGCCAGGAGGACGCCGACGCGGCCGGTCTCGCCTACGAGTACACCGCCGGCTGGATCACCCTGCGGATCCACTCCGCACTCGACGCCGTCGGACTCACCGCCGCCTTCGCCGCCGAGCTCGGCGCGCACGGCCTGAGCTGCAACGTCATCGCCGGCTACCACCACGACCACCTCTTCGTGGCCGCCGACCGGGCACAGGAGGCCGTGGCCGTCCTGGAGGGCCTCGCGGCCCGTTCCGTACACCACTGATTTTTCCCGGAAAAGAAGATCCGATTCTTTTCGGCAGTGGCGTCCCTCGCGCTGTGCGCCGGGCGTACGCTGAACTCCCGAACAGGCCTGGGGGGTACCAGCCATGACGGACCGCCGGACCCGCACACGGCGCACCATGATCGAACGCGATGCCGAACTCGCGATCGTCGACGAAGCCCTGGACCAGCTCACCGGTCCCGGGCCGGACGCGGGCGGCGCGCTGCTCGCCTTCTCCGGCCCCGCAGGACTCGGCAAGACCACCCTGCTCGCCGAGGTGCGCCGTCGCGCCCACGCCCGGAACTGCACCGTCCTCGCCGCCCGCGGCGGCGAACAGGAGCAGAGCCAGCCCTTCCACGTCGCCCGCCAGCTCATCCAGCCGCAGCTCGCCGGTACCTCCGAGCAGGAACTGCGCGCCGCCCTCGGGAGCTGGTACTCGATCGTCGGTCCGGCCCTCGGACTCTGCGCCCCGGAACAGGGTGTCCCGCCCGACCCCCAGGGCCTGCGCGACGGACTCGACTGGGTCCTCACCCACCTCGTCGTCAAGCGCGCTCCCGTCGCCCTCGTCCTCGACGACGCCCACTGGGCCGACCCCGAGTCCCTCGGCTGGCTCGCCGCCTTCGCCCTGCGCGCCGAACACCTCCCGCTGCTCCTCGCCGTCTCCTATCGCCCCGACGAACTCCCCGCCGACGCCGACGCCTTCCGGACGCTGCCCGGCCGCGCGGGCCAGCGCCCGCTGCCCCTGGCCCCGCTCACACCGGCCGCCGTCGCCACCCTGGTCCGCGAGGCCGTCGGCGCACACGCCGACGACGCCTTCTGCCAGGAGGCCTGGGCCGTCACCACCGGCAACCCCTTCGAGGCCGTCGAACTCACCGCCAAGGTCCGCGGCAAGGGCCTGACCCCGGTCGAGGAGAACGCCCCGCAACTGCGCGACCTCGCCGCCGCCCAGCGAGGCAGCGGCCTCGTCGCCCGCCTCGAACGCCTCGGCCCCTCCACCGTCCGCTTCGCCTGGGCCTGCGCCGTTCTCGGCACCGCCATCCCGCAGGACCTCGCCGCCCGGGTCGCCGCCCTCGGCGCCGAGGAGGCCGTCGACGCCACGAGGCGGCTCCGCGACGCCCGCGTCCTCTCGGCGGCCGCCGCCGAGGAAACCGACGCCGGGCTGGAGTTCGTCCACCCGCTCATCGCCACCGCCATCTACCGCGCCATCCCCGACGCGCTCCGCGTCGCCTTGCACGGCAAGGCCGCGGCGGCCGTCGTCGACGCCGGACTCGGCTCCTCCGCGGCCGCCCGCCACCTGCTGGAGACCCACCCCGAGAACGACCCCTGGGTGGTACGCACCCTGCGCGAGGCCGCCGGC
>NZ_JBSGZP010000472.1:0-5853 GCF_053611065.1 Streptomyces sp. NPDC054840 | reverse complement strand
GGCCCGGGGCCTGCAGCTGACCGGCGAGGGTGGGCTGCTGCAGCAGCTGACGAAGCGGCTGCTGGAGTCCGCCCTCGAGGGCGAGATTCACCGACCATCTCGGCTATGACAAGCACGACCCGTCTGTTGAAGGGGCGTCTACATGGCCATCATGAGCCCGGACCGACCGGCAAGGGCCAGGCCGCTGGACCATGCGCTGGAAGACCGCCCTCAACGCCTTCGACATCACCTTCGACGGCCGCCTCTCCGCAGCCCGTCAGTAACCCCAACCACCCCGGATACACCGTTCGATTGACAGCCCGGGCCAGGGCAACGGCAAGTTCTCCGCGGCAGCCAGCGGCGGCATGAACTTCAGCGGAGCTCAGATCGCCTCTCAGGGCGAGTGGGACGGGGACGGCTACAACGACCTCGTCGCCCTGCAGCAGCCCTCCGGCATGACCGACAAGAAGCTGTGGACCTACGCCAACAACGGACAGGGCCTGGCGGTCAACAACCCCGTCGAACTCACGGTGACCTGCCCGGTCAAGGACCCCGGCATGGGCTGCGACTACGGTGACAAGTGGAACGGCGACGACCACTGGCACAACGCCGAACAGATCATCACCCCCGGGGACCTCAACGGCGACGGCCAGCCCGACGTCCTGGTCAAGCAGGGCAAGCAGCTCTGGGCCTACTACGCCAGCGTCTTCAACACCCTCGACAGCAACGGACAGCCCGTACTCGTCGGCAACGGCGACTGGGAGAAGTTGTGCTCAACGGGGGCTGGATGTGGCTGGATCCGTCGGTTACCCAGAGGAATTCCTGGCCAGCTCGAGGGGATCCCGCTGCGGGCTCACACTGCGGTCACCGATGTGCTCCGCATTGGACCCAGCCCGTCGGCGCCGAAGGGCGGCAGAACATGCTCCGCGACGGCCCATACCACGTCCCTCGGCGTGACAGCTTCGGTCAGCGCCTCGGTCAGCTCCCCCATCCGGGCGGGCCTGTCTGATGTGCGTGACCGGTGGGTCCTCACTGCTTGTTGTCGGCCGGGGCTTCGGCGTGGGGACCATCAGGCTTGGGACCTCGGGCGTCGGAACCACCGAGGAGGGCGTGGGGGCCAGGGAAGTAGGCGGGCAAGCTCGGGAGTTTGGGGGTTGGGATGGCCGGGGTGGGCACAACGGGTGGGGGGACCACATGAGTCGGCGCGACGGGGTCGCCTTTTTCGGGCATCAGCGCGTCGCGGAACGCCTTCGAGGACGCCGGGTTCTGCTTGCACTGCCACACGCCGTGGGGGCAGTAGTCGGTGATAGTGTGGTAGAGCGGCTTGTGCTGCGCGATCCACTTCAGCATGCGCCGCACGTACTCCGGATTGTCCCCGCGCCGGAACAGGCCCCACTCCGGGTAGGAGATCGGCTTGCCGTGTGCTTTCGCGAAGTCGACCTGCTGCTGGAGTCCGTACGGCTGGGTGATCTGGTCGTCGAAGGTCTGGCCGGGACCCTGGTCGTACGAATCCATCCCGATGACGTCGACCACGTCGTCGCCGGGATAGCACTTCGTCCAGCCGATCGCGTCCGTACCCCGGCTCGGGGCGAAGTCGAACTTGAATTTCTGCCCGGGAACGGACCGCATGGTATTGACGATGCGCCTCCAATACACCTTCCAGTTCTCCGGGTCCGGCGCGCAGCGGTGCGTGTAGGTGATCCCATTCATCTCCCAGCCGAGCACGATCACCGTGTCCGGCACGCCGAGCGACACCAGCCGCTCGGCGAGCTTCTCGAAGTGCCGGTCGTACTGGCCCTGCGCGCCCGCCCTGATCAGCCGGGCGACCTGGCCATCGGGCACCCGGTCCTCATTCTGCTCCTGCATGGGCACATTGAGGACGAACATCCGGCTCCCGTTGCCTTGGCGCCACTGCGCCCAGTCCTCAAGGAAGCTCACGTTCCCCTCGATGCCGGCCCACTTGTCGCCGGGCAGATAGGTGTGGCCGACCCGGATCTCCTTGCCGCCCAGCCAGCGTGACAGGTAAGGGATCCGCGCCACCCCGGCCGGCCCGTAGTCGAGATAGGCGCCCATGGCGATGTCGGAGGCCCCGGGCTGTTCCTTCTCGGGCACCACAAGTGTGGCCCCGGTGGCCAGCAGGCTGGCGGTGACCGTACTGATGCAGGCGATCGCCAGTCGGCGACGCGGTCTGGACATGGCGTCTCCCGAGCCTTCCTGAGTCGGTTTGCTTAATAGAGATGCTAGGCATCACATCCGACGAATGGCCTGCCAGGGACTGCCGTGTAGACCATTAGCGGGTGCGCATGATGCCCCGTGTGGATGTGTCAGAGGGCTCGACCTTCTTGATCGGTTGGGGCTCCCACTCGTAGTAGGGCACCCAGAAGGAGCTAGGGTCTGTCGCGAAAGTGGATCTTGGTCGTTCATGATCACGTCTCGTGGGACGCGGAGATCTGACGAACGGCCAGTCGGTCAGGCTTGAGCCGCTGCTGCCGCAGGGCATCAAGCCTGGTGGCCGCGTCAGGCAGGCCCTTGAGCCCGTCGACGCAGGCTGGGGGCATGGAGTTCCCCGTGTCCGTAGCCCTGGCCCAGTCCGTCTCGGTGCTGCCGAGCGGGGAGGGGTGGTGGTTCGAACCGAAGCTGGACGGCCACAGAACGGTGCTGTGGCGGGAGGAGGGAAGAGTCCGCCTGCAGTCCCGGGCTGGACGCGACGTGACCTCTGCGTGGGCGGATCTCGCCCGCGCGGCCTTGCGGCTGCCCGTCGGCAGCGCGGTCGACGGCGAGGCGGTGATCTACGTCGAAGGCCGGATCGACTTCTCCGCGGCGCAGGGCCGCGCCGCCTCCTCCCCCGCCCGTGCGGCGCAGCTGGCCGCCCGGTGGCCGGCGTTGCCTGCCGCATCGTCCGGCCCCTGACCGTGCCCGCTGCACAGCAGTCCAGGCGCCGGCTACCAAAGATGTCAGGCGTCAAATCCGACAAATGACCTGTCGGGTGACTGTCGCGTAGTCCATTCGCAGGTGCGCACGACGCTGTGCCCGGTGCTCGTGCATGTGCCCGGGCAGGGGTGCAGGCGTGTGGCGGAGGAGACCCGGGTTGAGCTTCCCCGTTGTGTGGAAGGTGCTGATTACTGGTCAGTGCGGGTGCCGGTGGTTCGAAAGCCGCCCGTTCGGCCGTCGCCTGATCGGCGTGGTACTACGCCTCGTATTCGTCGGGATGAGCCAGCCGAGGCCCTTTGGGATGCGGCGGGTTGTACCAGCCGTCGATGGAGGCGAACAGAGCGAGATCGGCGTCGTGCGCGTGACGCAGGTGCTGCGGCGCACGCACTCGGTCTTGATCACGCTGAAGAAGTTCTCCGCGAACGCGGATGACGTGCTGGCGGCGTCCAGGACTGGCGAGCGGCGGGGCCGGCTGGTTGCCGGCGCGCGTCACCGGTGTACCTGATGCTGGCGGGCGTTGTTCGCCGAGCTGGGCTACGGACGGGTCTTCGACCGATTGCATGCCGGTCTGTCGGGCCCGGCGCCCACGAGACCGAGCGGCCGCGCGTTACGACAGGCCCGCCAGCGTCTGGGGCCGCGCCGTTGCAGGCACTGTTCGGTCTGGTCCGCGTCCCGCTGGCCACGACCGCGGTCGCCACGCGGTGGCCCGGGCTGCTGGTGGTCGCGGTCGACGGCACACTGCTGCCGATGCCGGACGCCCCGGCGAATCTCGTGGTGTTCGCCAAGCAGCGGTGCAACAACGGAGCCGGGTCTCGCACGTCGAGCTCGCCACCGCCGAGTGGGCCAACTGGTACAACCACCGCCGACTCCACGGGAGAACGGGACACGTCCCACCTGTCGAATACGAAGCCAATTGCCACCGAGCGACCACGAAACCCGAGGTAACAGCCGCCAGCTGAGATCTCCACCGAACCGAAACCGTTCCACGTGCCCATGCGGTCAGGTGTCACGTCGTCACGGGCACTTGGAGTACGGAACCTTGTTGACGCTCTGGGTGTAGACGGCGGCGGTCCAGCCGCGGCTTGTCGGCGAGCGTGTACCAGATCGCATTGCCGTCGACCGGCTGACCCTTGGCCTTGCACTGGACACGGACCACCGTGCCGGTGAGCACCTTGCCCTGGACCGCGAATTTCGCGCCAGGGCCGGAGCGGACGGCCAGGCCCTTGCCCGCGGCCACGATGCGGTTCTTGGGTACCGCTGGCCGAAGGCGACGTCCAGCGGCGAGTTGCCCACCGGGACGATGAGGGTAACCGTGTCGGTCGCGGTGTTGATCACCGACACCGTGTTGTCGCTGCCGTTGGTGACGTAGGCCTTCGTGCTGTCGGGGGTGACCGCGACGCCGATCGGCGCGGCGCCACCCCGACGGTGGTAGCGACCGTGTCGGTGCCGGCGTTGATCAAGTCGCTTGGTCAGCTCGATGACCTCGGCGAGGGGTTCACCGTAAGTGCCGATGACAGTGCGGATCAGGGTGGCCATCAGTGTGCACGTGTCCGCGCCATCGAGCCAGGCCGCCCCTGTTGAGAGGCGTTCAGGCCGGCATGCTCTTGGAGAATGCTGCACGCAGGTGGTCGTATCGCTCCGGCAGTTACCGGGCCCCTTCCCTCGCCGATCATTTCATCAGCCCGTTCCCACCCCCCGGGCCCGGCATCATGTCGGCCGCCTGTACGGCGGCAGGCGAACGGAGCGTCATGACGGGGTGACTGGCGCACCGGCCGCTAATGTGAGTGCCCCGTCTCCATTCCCGTACGACCCGGCCGGACGACGCCTCACGCGTCTTACGGGCGGGCCGCCGGGATTTCCCGGGGACCGGCCGGCAGCAGGACACCGACTATGGACGGGACCTCCTCGCCACGCCTCACCGGGCCCCCTTATGACGGGCCAGTAATTCCCCTCGGAAGGAAAAGAAGTGAGGATCAAGCGCACGACCGGCAGCGGTCTCGCGAGACGTGCCTGGCTCCTCGCCATGGCGTCCGGACTCCTAGCCGGCCTCGGACTCTCTGTCCCCCAGGCGAACGCCCAACCCTCCCCCACCCGGTATGACGACTCCGTGCTCAGCCGCTTGGGCGAAACCGTCCTGGCAGCCGACGTGGCCGGAACCGCCTGGCACATCGACGACAAGGCCAACCGGCTCGTCCTCACTGTGGACAGCACCGTCTCGGCCGCGGAGCTCTCCCGGATCTGGAAGGCCGCGGGGACCGACGCCGGCGCCTTGAAGATCGAGCCCAGCCCCGGAAAGCTCACGACGCTCATTTCCGGCGGCGACGCCATCTACGCGAACAACTGGCGCTGTTCGCTGGGCTTCAACGTCCGCAGAGGCACCACCTTTTACTTCCTGACCGCCGGACACTGCACCAACGGCACGGGCACCTGGTACTCCAATCCGCAACACACCACGGTGCTCGGCCCCAAGGCTGGCTCCAGCTTCCCGGTGAACGACTACGGTCTCGTCCGCTACTCCAACCTCATGGTCGTGAAGCCGGGAACCGTCGGCAGCCAGGACATCACCTCCGCCGCCAATCCATTCGTCGGCCAGTCGGCCTGTCGCCGCGGCTCCACCACCGGCATCCGATGCGGCAGCGTCACCGGCCTCAACGCCACCGTGAACTACGGCGGCGGCAACATCGTCTACGGCATGATCCGCACCAACATCTGCGCCGAGCCTGGCGACTCCGGCGGTCCCCTCTACTCCCGAAGCACGGCTCTCGGCCTCACCTCCGGCGGAAGCGGAAACTGCACCACCGGGGGCACGACCTTCTTCCAGCCCGTCGTGGAGGCACTCAACGCCTACGGCGTCAGCGTGTACTGAGCCCTTCGTTCCCGACGACGCGGACGTGCCCCTGGCCCAACGGCGGCCGGGGGCACGGTCGTCCCTGTCTACAGGTC
>NZ_JBSGZP010000471.1:678-5886 GCF_053611065.1 Streptomyces sp. NPDC054840 | reverse complement strand
GGATCGGGTGGCCCGCTTTTCGTTGTGCCCCGTGCCCCGTGCCCCGTGTGCCGTGTCGACGGGTGGAACGGCCGAGCGTCGGAAGGGGCCGCTGCGGTACCCTGACGCCATGCGTGCCGTACGCCTTCTGCTTACCGAGCCGCGCTGAGCAGTACCGACCCTTCGAGACGGTCGGACCCGGCGCGGCGTCCCCTCCTGTGCGAGGGGTTTTTTCGTTTGGGCAGGCAGAGACGGCAGAGACGATCGATGGAGCTTCAGAAATCATGAGCGAGACGAACACCCCGGCCCACGAGGCGGCCGAGGCGCACCGCTACACGGCTGCCATGGCCGCCGACATCGAGGCACGCTGGCAGGACGTCTGGGACGCGCAGGGCACGTACGAGGCCCCGAACCCGACCGGTGACCTGGCCGGGGATCCCGCGCTGGTCGCACGGCCCAAGAAGTTCATCATGGACATGTTCCCGTACCCGTCCGGTGCGGGCCTGCACGTCGGACACCCGCTCGGGTACATCGCCACCGACGTCTTCGCCCGCCACCAGCGGATGACCGGCCACAACGTCCTGCACACCCTGGGCTTCGACGCCTTCGGCCTGCCGGCCGAGCAGTACGCCGTGCAGACCGGCACGCACCCGCGCGTCTCGACCGAGGCCAACATCGAGAACATGAAGGTCCAGCTGCGCCGGCTGGGCCTGGGCCACGACAAGCGCCGGTCGTTCGCCACGATCGACCCGGACTACTACAAGTGGACCCAGTGGATCTTCCTGCAGATCTACAACTCCTGGTACGACGCCGACGCGAAGAAGGCCCGCCCGATCACCGAGCTGGTCGCCGCCTTCGAGGACGGCTCCCGTGAGGTCCCCGGCGGCCGCGCCTGGGCGGGTCTGACCGCGGCCGAGCGGGCCGACGTACTCAACGAGTACCGCCTGGCGTACTCCTCCGACGCGCCCGTGAACTGGTGCCCCGGGCTGGGCACCGTACTGGCCAACGAGGAGGTCACGGCCGACGGGCGTTCCGAGCGCGGCAACTTCCCGGTCTTCAAGTCCCGGCTGAGCCAGTGGAACATGCGGATCACCGCCTACGCCGACCGGCTGATCGACGACCTGGACGCGCTGGACTGGCCCGAGGCCATCAAGCTGCAGCAGCGGAACTGGATCGGCCGCAGCGAGGGCGCGCGCGTCGACTTCGCGCTGGGCGACGAGGCCATCACCGTCTTCACCACCCGTCCGGACACCCTGTTCGGCGCCACCTACATGGTGCTGGCGCCCGAGCACCCGCTGGTCGAGAAGTTCATCCCGGCCGCCTGGCCCGAGGGCACCCACGAGGTGTGGACCGGCGGGCACGCCACGCCGGCCGAGGCCGTCAGCGCCTACCGCAAGCAGGCCGCCTCGAAGTCGGACGTCGAGCGGCAGGCCGAGGCCAAGGACAAGACCGGTGTCTTCACCGGCGAGTACGCGGTCAACCCGGTCAGTGGTGACAAGGTCCCGGTCTTCATCGCCGACTACGTGCTGATGGGCTACGGCACCGGCGCGATCATGGCCGTCCCGGCGCACGACGGCCGCGACTTCGAGTTCGCGCGGGCCTTCGAGCTGCCGATGCGCTGCGTCGTGGAGCCTTCGGACGGCCGCGGCACCGACCCGGCCGAGTGGGACGACGCCTTCGTCTCCTACGACGCGAAGCTGGTCAACTCGACGGGCGAGGGCATCGCCCTGGACGGCCTGGGCGTCGTCGAGGCGAAGGCCGCGATCACCGACTGGCTGGCCGAGCGCGGCATCGGCGAGGGCACCGTCAACTTCCGCCTGCGTGACTGGCTCTTCAGCCGCCAGCGGTACTGGGGCGAGCCCTTCCCGATCGTCTACGACGAGGACGGCGTCGCGCACCCGCTGCCCGAGTCGATGCTGCCGCTGGAGCTGCCGGAGGTCGAGGACTACTCTCCGCGCACCTTCGAGCCGGACGACGCGCTGTCGCAGCCGGAGACCCCGCTGTCACGCAAGGCCGACTGGGTGGAGGTGGAGCTGGACCTCGGCGACGGGCGCGGCGTGCGCTCGTACCGCCGCGAGACCAACACCATGCCGAACTGGGCCGGTTCCTGCTGGTACGAGCTGCGCTACCTGGACCCGCACAACTCCTCGGCCCTGGTGGACCCGGAGATCGAGCAGTACTGGATGGGCCCGCGCGAGGACCGGCCGCACGGCGGTGTCGACCTGTACGTGGGCGGCGCCGAGCACGCCGTCCTGCACCTGCTGTACGCGCGCTTCTGGTCCAAGGTGCTGTTCGACCTGGGCCACGTGTCCTCGGTCGAGCCGTTCCACAAGCTGTTCAACCAGGGCATGATCCAGGCGTACGTCTACCGCGACGAGCGCGGCTTCCCGGTTTCGGCCACCGAGGTGGAGGAGCGCGACGGCACGTTCTTCTTCGAGGGCCGGCCGGTCAAGCGTGAGCTGGGCAAGATGGGCAAGTCCCTGAAGAACGCCGTCACGCCCGACGAGATCTGCGAGGAGTACGGCGCCGACACGCTGCGCCTGTACGAGATGGCGATGGGCCCGCTGGACGTCTCCCGTCCGTGGGACACCCGGGCCGTGGTGGGCCAGTACCGCCTGCTGCAGCGCCTGTGGCGCAACATCGTGGACGAGGAGACGGGCGCGGTGACGGTCGTCGACGCCGAGCCCGCCGAGGGCACCCTGCGCGCGCTGCACAAGGCGATCGACGGGGCCGGCGCGGACCTGGCCGGGCTGCGCTTCAACACCGCCATCGCGAAGATCACCGAGCTGAACAACGCGCTGACGAAGGCCGGCCGCCCCCTGGAGCGCTCGGTCGCCGAGGCCCTGGTGCTGCTGGTCGCCCCGCTGGCCCCGCACATCGCGGAGGAGCTGTGGCACCGCCTGGGCCACAGCGAGTCGGTGGTCCACCAGGACTTCCCGGTCGCGGACCCGGCGTACGTCGTGGACGAGAGCGTGACCTGCGTGGTGCAGGTCAAGGGCAAGGTCAAGGCGCGGCTGGAGGTGTCGCCGACGATCTCCGAGGCGGAGCTGGAGCAGCTGGCCGTGACCGATGAGGGTGTCGTGGCGGCGCTGGGCGGCGCGGAGATCCGCAAGGTGATCGTGCGCGCCCCGAAGCTGGTGAACATCGTCATCTGAGGGTGCACCCCCGCATAGGGGGGATCCCGTACGGGCAGGTTGGGGGTTCGATTGGAACCCCTGACCTGCCCGCGGCGTTTACCGTGGAGGGGACGGAAAAGAGCCGTCGGGTGCTGGGGAAGGGACGCTCATGGAGTCCGCGTTGATCATCTTCGCGCTGATGGTGCTATTCACCTTCCTGGGGTTGGGTGTGTACGCGACCGTCAAGGTGGTGCAGGCGACCAAGCGCGGTGTGGACCGGACCATCACGCAGGCGCGGCGCACCGTGGAGGACACCACCCTGCGCGCCAAGAGCTTCGGCCAGGTCGGGGTCACGGCGGCGCTGGCGCAGCTGCGGCTCGACCTGCGGACCTCGATGCGGTCCACGCAGCAGGCGCTGCAGGACGGGGTCCGGTCGGACGTCTCGCTGCACGAGTCGATCGCCCTGTTCGAGCGGTTGAGTGCGCATGGACTGGAGCTCGACGGTGAGCTGAAGAGGCTGGAGCAGGATCCGGACCGCCGGCGGATCGCGGAGCGGCTGCCGGACCTGCGCGAGCGCACGAAGAAGATCACGCAGGCCGCCGACTCGCTGCGGTGGGCAGCGCGGGACCGGGCCCAGCGCTTCGCGCAGGACGACCTGTCCACGCTGTCGGCCCAGATCGAGGTCGAGTCCGGGGCGCTGCGAGACTGGTCGCGGGAGCCGGTGGACGACCTCGCGGCGGCGGCCGCGGCGTGGGACGCGGCGCAGGCGAACGGCGCCGCGGCGGGTCCGGCGCAGGCTACGGGGAGCGCCCCGGCGAACGCTTCGGGGCAGCCCTCGGCGAATGCTTCGGGGCAGCCCTCGGCGAATGCTTCGGGGCAGTCCTCGGCGGCGGCGAGCCCAGCTCGTGGCGCGGATCAGCCGCAGGCCCTGAATCCGGCCGCTCCGGTACCGCAGTACCCCTGGCAGAAGGCGCGCCGACCGGAGAGCACGACCTGAGGGAGGGCGCGCGGGGGCTCGTACCCGTAGGCTCTCGCCGCCGTAGGAGCACCGGCCGGCGGTCGCGTCGTGGGGCCAGGCTGCCGTCCCGCCCCCACTGGCGGTAACCTCCGGCTCATGTCCCGCCATGTCGCCATCGTCACCGATTCCACGGCCTACCTGCCCCGACCGGCCATGGCACGGCACGGAATCACCGCCGTCCCGCTCACCGTGGTGCTCGGTGGCGAGGCGCTGGAGGAGGGCACCGAGATCTCGGCGCGCAGCCTGGCGCTGGCCCTGCAGAAGCGCCGCTCGGTCACCACGTCGCGTCCCGGCCCCGAGGAGTTCGTACGGGCCTACCGGGCGGCGGCGGACGCCGGAGCCACCGGCATCGTCAGCCTGCACCTGTCCGCCGAGTTCTCCGGCACCTACGACGCGGCCGTGGTCGCCGCCAGGACCGCACCCGTACCGGTCCGTGTCCTGGACACCGGCATGGTCGCGATGGCCCTCGGTTTCTGCGCGCTGGCCGCCGCCGAGGTGGCCGAGGCGGGTGGATCCGCGGACGAGGCCGTGGCGGCAGCGGAGAAGCGGGCGGCGGACATGGCCGCGTACTTCTACGTCGACACCCTCGACTACCTCCGCCGCGGCGGCCGGATCGGGGCGGCCCAGGCCCTCCTCGGCTCCGCCCTGGCGGTGAAGCCCCTGCTGACGCTGGACGGCGGGCGGATCGAGATGCTGGAGAAGGTCCGTACGTCGTCCAAGGCCATCGCCCGCCTGGAAGAGCTGGCCGTCGAGCGCGCCGGGTCCGCCGACGTCGATGTGGCGGTGCACCACCTGGCGGCTCCGGAGCGGGCGGAGAAGCTCGCCGAGCGGCTCCGCGAGCGCATCCCCGGGCTGGTCGAGCTGCACGTCAGCGAGGTCGGTGCGGTGATCGGGGCACACACCGGCCCGGGGCTGCTGGCGGCGGTCGTCTCGCCCCGCTGATCACCGGAATGGGTGGCACGGTTATCCACAACGAGCATTTTTTCCACTGGAATTGAGTGTTCCGAACCGGGGGCGGGATCCGCCTCTACGGTCGTGGCATGACTCTTCGAACGCGTGCTCCGTATCCGTCGGGTGCCACTGGTGGCCCGGGCC
>NZ_JBSGZP010000471.1:0-668 GCF_053611065.1 Streptomyces sp. NPDC054840 | reverse complement strand
CCTTCTCCGACGGCCGTCTCACCGACAGTCGGTTCTCCGACGGCCGTCTCTCCGACCGCCGTGTGCGGCGTCGTCGGACGGCGCGTCGCGGCCGACGGGTTCCCCATCCGGAGCCGGGCGCGGTGCGCCGCCGGGCCGAGGCCTTGCTGGGCGGCAGCAGCCCGCCGCAGGACCCGCCCCCGCCGTCCCCGCTGCCCGAGGCATTCCAGGCCGCGCCCGCGGCCGCTGACGGAGCGGATGGCCGGGATGCCGAAGCACCGCCCGATGAGGCGTCCGGGCCGCCCCCAAGGGCTGGGTGGAGGCCGTCCGTGCGGGAGCGGCTGCCGCTGTGGCTGCAGGACCGCTGCGAGGTGCGGCCGCGTGCGGTGGTCGCCGTCGGGGTGGTGCTGCTCTGCGCCGTCGGCTTCGCCGGGCAGCAGTACTGGTCGGCCCGGCCGCGGGCGGTGACCGTGCCCGCGGTGGTCGCCCCGGGGGGCCTGCCGGCGGCGGCTACGGCACCCGCGGCGGCTCCGGCCGCGGGAGCGGGGGCCGGGGTCGGCGGGGCGGCCGGGCGGATCGTGGTCGACGTCTCCGGCAAGGTCCGGGATCCCGGGGTGCGGAGGCTGCCCGCCGGTTCGCGGGTGGAGGACGCGCTGGCCGCCGCCGGGGGAGTACGTCCCGGCACCGAC
>NZ_JBSGZP010000470.1:0-5918 GCF_053611065.1 Streptomyces sp. NPDC054840 | reverse complement strand
GCGGCCGTTTTTGTTTCTCCCCTCCCGGGAGTGGCTCGGTCGCCCGGCGCGGTGGCACCGACACCACTCACACCAGGAGAGCAGGACATGACGACGACTCCGAGGATCTTCAGCGGGATCAAGCCCACCGGACACCTGACGCTGGGCAACTACCTGGGGGCCGTACGGCAGTGGGTCGCCGCCGACCGGACACCCGAGTCCGCGCTGTTCTGCGTCGTCGATCTGCACGCGCTGACCGTCGCGCACGAGCCGGCGCGCGTACGGAGGCTGAGCCGGCAGGCGGCGACGCTGTTGCTGGCCGCCGGGCTGGATCCGCAGCGGTGCACCCTCTTCGTGCAGAGCCATGTCGACGAGCACACCCGGCTCGCGTACCTCCTGGAGTGCACCGCCACCGACGGGGAGCTGCGGCGGATGATCCAGTACAAGGAGAGGACGGCGAAGGCGCGGGTCTCCGGGGAAGGGGTACGGCTGTCGCTGCTCACCTATCCCGTGCTGATGGCCGCCGACATCCTGGCGTACGGGGCGCAGGAGGTGCCGGTCGGGGAGGACCAGCGGCAGCACGTCGAGTTGACCCGGGATCTGGCGGTGCGGTTCAACCAGCGGTACGGGCACACCTTCACCGTCCCGAAGGCGACGGTTCCCGCGGTGGCCGCACGGGTCATGGACCTGCAGGATCCGACGTCGAAGATGGGGAAGTCCCACGAGAGCGGGGCGGGAATCGTCTATCTGCTCGACGAGCCGGGGGTCGTGCGCAAGAAGGTGATGCGGGCGGTCACCGACAGCGGGGACGACGGCGTGGTCTACGACCGGGAGGCACGGCCGGGGGTCGCCAATCTGCTGGAGATCCTGGCGTCGTGTGCCGGGGGTGATCCGGCCGTGCTCGCCGAGGGGTACAGCGGATACGGGGCGCTGAAGCGGGATGTCGCCGACGCGGTGGTCGAGCTGCTGCGGCCCCTGCGGGAGCGGCACGCTGAACTGGCGGGCGATCCGGCGGAGGTGGAGAAGGTGCTGCGGGAGGGGGCCGGGCGGGCCAGGGAGCTGGCGCGGCCGGTGGTGGACCGGGCGTACCGGGCCATCGGGCTGCTGGAGCCGTGACGGGTGGGGGCCCGTATGCCGCGGGCCCCCACCGGTACGGATGCTCAGCTGTTGCCGGAGGCGAGCTCGCGGCTACGGTCGCGGGCCGCTTCGAGGGCGGCGATGAGGGCGGCGCGTACGCCGTGCTTCTCCAGCTCGACGATGGCGTTGATCGTGGTGCCGGCCGGGGAGGTGACGGCCTCGCGGAGCTTGACCGGGTGTTCGCCGCTGTCGCGGAGCATGACGGCGGCGCCGATGGCGGCCTGGACGATCAGGTCGTGGGCCTGGGCGCGGGGCAGGCCCAGGAGGATGCCGGCGTCGGTCATGGCCTCGACGAGGAAGTAGAAGTAGGCGGGTCCGGAGCCGGAGAGGGCGGTGGCCGCGTCCTGCTGGGACTCGGGGACCCGCAGGGTCTTGCCGACGCTCCCGAAGATCTCCTCGGTGTGGGCGAGGTGGTCCGCGGTGGCGTGGCTGCCGGCGGAGATGACGGACATGGCCTCGTCGACGAGCGCGGGGGTGTTCGTCATGACGCGGACGACGGGCGTGCCGGCGCTGAGCCGTTCCTCGAAGAAGGCTGTGGGAACGCCGGCGGCGCCGCTGATGACCAGGCGGTCGGCGGGGACGTGCGGGGCGAGCTCGTCGAGGAGCTTGGCCATGTCCTGGGGCTTGACGGTGAGGATGAGGGTGTCGGCGCGCTTGGCGGCCTCGGCGTTGGTGACGGCCTCGACCCCGTAGCGGGTGCGCAGTTCCTCGGCCCGTTCGCTGCGGCGGGCGGTGACGAGGAGCTTCGAGGCGGGCCAGCCGCCGCGGATCATTCCGCTGAGCAGGGCCTCGCCGATCTTGCCGGTACCGAGGACTGCCACTGTCTGGGTCATGCCCGATCCACCTCGCCGAACTGTGCGTGCGCGTGAGCTACGTATACGTCTTCATCCTTGCACCCGGGCGGGCACCGGGGAGGCGCTGTCCGCAGTGCGGTCAGGGGGTGCGGCGGCGCAGGGTGACCGCGCCGAGGGCGAGGACGAGCAGGGCGCAGGCGGCGACGATCGCGGCGTCGCGGACGAAGTCGGCGGTCATGTCGGTGTGGGTGAGGACCTGGGTCATGCCGTCGACGGCGTAGGACATGGGCAGAACGTCGGAGAGCCCTTCGAGAACGGGGTGCATGGTGTTGCGGGCGGCGAAGAGGCCGCAGAGGAGCAGCTGAGGGAAGATCACCGCCGGCATGAACTGGACGGCCTGGAACTCGGAGGCCGCGAAGGCGGAGACGAAGAGGCCGAGTGCGGTGCCGAGGAGGGCGTCGAGGAGGGCTACGAGGAGGAGGAGCCAGGGGGATCCGACGACGTCGAGGCCGAGGGCCCAGAGGGCGAGGCCGGTGGCGAGGAGGGACTGGAGGACGGCGACGGCGCCGAAGGCGAGGGCGTAGCCGGCGATGAGGTCGCCCTTGCCGAGCGGCATGGCGAGGAGGCGTTCCAGGGTTCCGGAGGTGCGTTCGCGCAGGGTGGCGATGGAGGTCACCAGGAACATGGTGATGAGGGGGAAGATCCCGAGGAGCGAGGCGCCGATGCCGTCGAAGGTCTTGGGGCTGCCGTCGAAGACGAACCGCAGCAGGGTGAGCATCAGTACGGGGACCAGGAGCATCAGCGCGATGGAGCGCGGGTCGTGGCGGAGCTGGCGCAGGACGCGGGCGGCGGTGGCGGTGGTGCGGGCGGCGTTCATCGGGTCTGCTCCCGGAGGGCGGTGATCTCGGAGGCATCGGCGGCCGCGTCGGCGGCGGCATCGGCCTTGGCATCGGCTTCGTCGACGAGGCGCAGGAAGCCCTCTTCGACGGTGGTGGCGTGGGTGCGGGTACGCAGTGCGTCGGGGGTGTCCTGGGCGAGGATGCGGCCCTCGCGCATGAGGAGCAGGTCGTGGCAGCGCTCGGCCTCGTCCATGACGTGGGAGGAGACGAGGATCGTCGCGCCGCGGGTGGCGGTGATGTCGTGGAAGAGGTTCCACAGGTCGCGGCGCAGGACGGGGTCGAGGCCGACGGTGGGTTCGTCGAGGACCAGGAGCTCGGGGGTGCCGAGCAGGGCGACGGCGAGGGAGACGCGGCTGCGCTGGCCGCCGGAGAGGTTGCCGGCGAGGGCGCCGGCGCGGCTGGTGAGGTCGACGTCGGTGATGGCGCGGGTGACCGCGGCGGCGCGGCGGTCGGCGGCGGCGCGGCCGGGGTCGAGGACGGCGGCGAAGTAGTCGAGGTTCTGCCGGATCGTGAGGTCGTCGTAGACGCTGGGCGCCTGGGTGACGTAGCCGATGCGGGAGCGGAGGGTGGGGTGGCCCGCGGGGTGGCCGAGGACGTCGAGGGTGCCGGTGACGTGGGCCTGGGTCCCGACTATGGCGCGCATGAGGGTGGACTTTCCGCAGCCGGAGGGGCCGAGGAGGCCGGTGATGCGGCCGCGGGGCACGTCGAAGGCGAGGGAGTCGAGGACGGTGCGGGGGGAGCGGCCGGTGCCTCGGCGGACGGTCAGGTCATGGGCGTGGACGGCGGCCGGGTGCTCCTCCGCCTGGTTATTCATCATGTGATGAATAATGCTCCTGGCGGTGCCACGACGTCAATCACCGGGACGGATGCGGCTGCTTCTCGCCGCGGCGCCGCGGCGCCGCGCGGGGACTACTTCTTGCGCTTGGGGCGGCGGGTGGCCGGGTTCCCCGCACGGGTGCTGCGGCGGCGGGCGTAGTCGGCCTGGGCGCGCTCGTACTCGGCGCGGCGGAGCTTCTCGCCCGGCGCCTCCCCGAGGCAGCGCAGGAAGTACGCGATCAGGGAACCGATGAAACCGATCGTCTTGAGGCCCTTGAGGGCGGCCTCGTCGGAGGACGGCGCGGGGCGGCGACTGAAGGAGGCCCAGGTCTTGGTGAAGGCGATCGAGCTGGCGATCGCGAAGAGGACGACGACCGAGATGCTGAGGAAGGGACCGACGTTGCCGAGCTCCAGCCCCTCGTAGGCGAAGCGGAGCATCATGGCGGAGGCCACGGCGGTGGCCAGCGAGCCGATGGCGAGGCCGACGCGGAGCAGTGCGTAGCCGCCGTCGTGCTCGACCCAGGTGGTGCCGAAGAAGCGGATCGGCTCGGGCTGCGGGCCGGCGGGCACCGGGGCCTGCGCGGCCGGCTCGGCGGGGGTCTGGTCTCGCTGGTCGTCGCTCACAGCAGCGATTATCCCTCGCCGGGCCGGTCGGGCCGGGTGTGTCTCACGTGTCAGACGGGTCCGGCACCACTCATCCCTGCCGTCGCCCCTGGTCGCCGCCCCGGGACGCCGCGGACGCTCAGCCGGGTACCGGGACCGCGATCCCGTCCGGGACGGTCAGCCGCACTGGGTGACGACGTAGCCGTCGCTGCCCGTCTTCACGTACGCGTCGGAGACGAACCGGCCGTTGCCGATGCAGTCCCAGATGTCGGTCGTGCCGTACGGACCCGAGACGGTGGTGCCCTCGCACTGGCAGCGGAGCGTGACGATCGCGCCGTACGGCAGGACGTCGATCACCGAGTAGTTGGTGCCGGGGCCGCTGCGGACGTTCACCCGGTAGCCGGGAGCCACCGGGTAGGACGGGTAGCCGGAGCCGGACTCCAGGCTCTGGACTTGGCTCGAATCGTTCTCCACCGACATACGAAATCTCCCCCCATGGGTGTTGCCGTGCGCAACTCGCGCAGGGTAGCAGGACCTTGGAGGTGCCCAGGGGTCATCGACTAGGCTCCGGCGGGGGTGGTGAGCGGTGCAGTCGCGGCGCGCGGACTACGCGGGTTTTCCGGAGTACGCCGGGCAGTACCGGCTCGAATCGGTGCTCGGTTCCGGAGGGATGGGCGTCGTCCATCTGGCCACGTCCGGCTCGGGGCTGAAACTCGCCGTCAAGATCGTGCACCCCGAGCACGCGGTGGATCCGGAGTTCCGGGCCCGGTTCCGCCAGGAGGTCGCCGCCGCCCGGCGGGTGAGCGGGGCGTTCACCGCCCCGGTCGTGGATGCCGATCCCGATGCCGAGCGGCCGTGGATGGCCACCCTGTTCATCGACGCGCCGACGCTCGCCGAACAGGTACGGGAGCGGGTGCTGGACCGCACCGAGCTGACCCGGCTCGCCGCCGGCCTGGCCGAGGCCCTGCGGGACATCCACCGGGCCGGAGTGGTGCACCGGGACCTGAAGCCCAGCAACGTGCTGATGGCTCCGGACGGCGTGCGGGTCATCGACTTCGGGATCTCGCGTCCGGCCGACAGTGACCTGCGGACCGAGACCGGCAAGCTGATCGGTACTCCGCCCTACATGGCCCCCGAGCAGTTCCAGCGACCGCGGGACGTGGGGACGGCCGCGGACGTCTTCGCCCTGGGGTCCGTGCTCGTGCACGCGGCGACGGGGCACGGGCCGTTCGACTCGGACAGCCACTACCTGGTGGCGTACCAGGTGGTGCACAGCGAGCCCGATCTGACCGGGCTGCCGCCGCGGCTCGCACCGCTGGTCGCCCGCTGCCTGGCGAAGGATCCGGCGGAGCGGCCCACCGCCGACGAGCTGATCGCCGAGATGCGGGCGATCGCGTACCCGACCGCCGAGGACACCCAGGCCTTCGTCCCGCAGCCGCGGCGGCCCGTCGAGCCGGAGCAGGTCACCCACCGGCGCGAGCGGATCGCCACCGGACCCGGGGCGCCGCCGCGCCGGCGGGCCCGTCGGCGGACCCGGATGGCGGTGGGGGCCGGGGTAGGACTGCTGCTCGTGGCCGGGGCCGTCGGCGGATACCAGCGGTTCGGAACGGCCACCGGGCCGCCCGCCCGGATCACCGCGAAAACCGGTGCGTCCGCCCAGAAGACCTTCGCCCCGTGGGCGGTCCCCCTG
>NZ_JBSGZP010000469.1:0-5923 GCF_053611065.1 Streptomyces sp. NPDC054840 | reverse complement strand
GCCCGCCGCCCCCTCCGGGCGTGCTGTACGCGCGTGTTCCTTCGCGTGCTACTTGATGACGGTGATCCGGTTCGCCGCCGGCGGGGCGATCGGAGCCTGCGCCGAGGAGTTCTTCGTCAGGTAGGTGTTGAAGCAGTCCAGGTCGGACGCGCCCACGAGCTTGTTCTTGTGCTCCTTCAGGACGGTGAAGCCGTCACCGCCGCCCGCGAGGAACTCGTTCATCGCGACCCGGTAGGTCTTGGCGGGGTCGAGCGGCACGCCGTCCAGCTTCACCGAGTCCACGACGATGCGGTCCACGCCCGCCTTCGTCATGTCCAGGGTGTACGTGAAGCCCTTCGACACCTGCAGGATCTTCGGGTTCGGCCCGTTGACCGGTCCGCTGACCTGCTGCTGGAGCGCCGTGATCAACTGCGCGCCGGTCAGGTCCACGATGTTCATCATGTTGGTGAACGGCTGGACCGTGAAGGACTCGCCGTACGTCACCACGCCGTCGCCCTCGTCACCCGAGGCCTTGTAGGCGAGGTCCGAGCGGATGCCGCCCGGGTTCATGACGGCCAGCTGCGCGCCGCCCTTGTCCGCCGGGGAGAGCGCTTCGAGCTGCGCGTCGGCGATCAGGTCGCCGAGCGGCTTCTCGGGTGCCTCGGAACCGCGGCCGGGGATGTCGGCCGAGATGAAGCCCTGCGGACGGTTGGCGATCGGGGCCGCCAGCGCCTTCCAGCGGTCGATCAGCTCGGTCATGTCCGGTGCCTTCGGCTGGTCCCGGCCCACGACCTTGTTCACCGGCTTCGGCGAGGTGACCGGCGTACGGACGATGTCCTTGGTCTGCCGGTCGTAGGTGAGGGTGGTGTCGGTGAACAGGCGGCCGATGGAGGCGGCCGAGGTCACCGTACGCGGGTTGCCCGCCGGGTCGGGGATGTTGCAGGCGTAGGCCTGGTGCGTGTGACCGGTGACCAGCGCGTCGACCTTGGCGTCCACGTTCTTGGCGATGTCCACGATCGCGCCCGAGATGCCGGCGCCGGCGCCCGGAACGTTGCAGTCGTAGTTGTACGCGCCGTTGGCGGGCAGGCCGCCCTCGTGGATCAGCGCGACGATCGACTTCACGCCCTGCTTGTTCAGCTCGGCGGCGTACTTGTTGATCGTCTCGACTTCGTCGCCGAACCTGAGGCCCTTGACGCCCTCGGCGGTCACGACGTCCGGGGTGCCCTCCAGGGTGACGCCGATGAACCCGATCTTCACGTCCCCCTTCTTCCAGATGTAGGTGGGCGACATCAGCGGACGCTTGGTCTTCTCGTCCGTGACGTTGGCCGCGAGGTACTGGAATTCGGCGCCGGTGAAGTCCTTGCCGTACTCGAAGCAGCCCTCGACCGGGTGGCACCCGCCGTAAGCCATGCGGCGCAGCTCGGTCTTGCCCTCGTCGAACTCGTGGTTGCCGACGCTGGAGACGTCCAGACCGATCTTGTTCAGCGCCTCGACGCTCGGCTCGTCGTGGAAGAGACCGGACAGCATCGGGCTGCCGCCGATCATGTCACCGGCCGCGGCCGTGACGGAGTACTCATGGCCCTTGCGGGCCTCGCGCAGGCTGGTCGCGAGGTACTCGACACCGCCCGCGGGTATGGCTTTGGTGGTGCCGTCGGCCTGACGCTCGGTCACGGTGCCGGAGGACCCCTGCGGGGGCTCCAGGGTGCCGTGGAAGTCGTTGAACGACAGCATCTGTACATCGACGGTCCGGCTCTTGGCCGCACCGCCACCACTCGCGGCACCGGCCGGAAGTGCGGCCGCGACCATCGCACCCGCCCCGGCCGTGGCGGCGAGAGCGGCGAGGGTCAACCGGCGGGTTCGGCGGTGCCGTTGTGGCGTCGCTGACATTTAGTCCCCTTATGTGACAGCGGTGAAGACGTGGGAGGTCCGCCGAAGCCTAAGGTCAACGCGCGTAGCTCTACCAGGGGGTAGCGGTATCGCGTTGGTTACGCGCAGAAGAAGCACCGACCACGCGCCCGCACTCCACCCCTCCCCGCGGCGGTCGTAGGCTCGTGTCATGACTGACGCAGCAGCGGCCCTGGAGCCGGGACGGCAGATTCAGACCCTCGACGAGCTGACGGAGGAACAGGCGATCGCCGTGCTCGACCTGATCGAGGACGCGGCACGTACGGACGGCACCACCGCCGTGTCCGAACAGGGCCGGCTCCAGCTGCGCGGCGGGCCGCGCCCGGGGATCCGGCACTTCCTGCTCACCGAGGGCGGCCGGCTCTCCGCCTACGGGCAACTGGAGGACACCGACCCAGTGGAGGCCCCGGCCGCCGAACTCGTCGTCCACCCGGCCCTGCGCGGGCGCGGGCACGGGCGGGCCATGGGCACGGCCCTGCTGGCCGCCTCCGGCAAGCGGCTGCGGGTGTGGGCGCACGGCGGCAAGTCGGCCGCCCGGCACCTCGCGCAGGTGCTCGGCCTGACCCTCTTCCGCGAGCTGCGCCAGCTGCGCCGGCCGCTGGCCGACGGGGACCCGCTGCCGGAGCCGGTGCTCCCGCCCGGCGTGACCGTACGGACCTTCGTGCCCGGCGCCGACGACGCGGCCTGGCTCACAGCGAACGCGGCCGCCTTCGCCCATCACCCCGAGCAGGGCTCGCTGACCCAGCGCGACCTGGACGACCGGATCGCGCAGCCGTGGTTCGACCCCAAGGGCTTCTTCCTCGCGGAGCGCGACGGCGAGCTCGTCGGCTTCCACTGGACTAAGGTCCACGCGGCCGAGCAGCTGGGCGAGGTCTACGTGGTCGGCATCCGCCCGGGCGCCCAAGGCGGCGGCCTCGGCAAGGCCCTCACCGCGATCGGCCTGCGCCACTTGGCGGCCCAGGGCCTGCCCACGGCCATGCTCTACGTGGACGCCGACAACCCGGCGGCCCTGGCCGTGTACGAGGGGCTCGGCTTCACCACCCACGAGGTGGACCTGATGTACCGGACAGAAAGCTGACCCCTGCCGACCCCGCCTTGCACCTCCGGCCCCGTCGGCGTTCGAGCCGCGAAGCTCAGGGCGGAGTCTTCCAGCTCTGCCGGAGCTCGAAGCCCGGGACCCGGGCGAAGCCCCGCCCTCCCAACCCCGCCGACGTTCGGGGCGCGGCACCCGGGCGGAGCCCTGATCTTCCAGCCCCGCCGGCGCTTGAGGCGCGAGGCCCGGGCGCAGCCCTGATCTTGTAGCCCGCCGGCGCTTGAGGCACCCGGGGCGGAGCCCGGCTCTCCAGCCCCACCGGCGCTTGAGGCGCGGGACCCGGGCGGAGCCCCGCGGGGGCCGGTGCAGAGCCCCCCGCAGGGCCCCGCACCCGCGCACGCCCGGTGCACACCGCCCCCACCACCCCCGCCGGGAGGCGACTCGTGCGCCATCCGGACCCGGGAAGCCACACGCCATTCACCAGGCATTCAGACGCGCTTGCGACTCTCCCCCCATGCAGCCCCGACTCCGACTGACGGCCGACTCTTCCGACGTGCCTGTCCTCCCGCGCACGCGGAAGAATGGAGTCATGAGCCACCAGCCCAGCGCAGGCCCCACCGAGGTCCCCGCCCAGCACCCGTCTCACACCCCCGGCGCAGCCCCCGGCCGGGCCGTCACCGGAGCCCACGCCCGCCTGGGGTCCATCTCCGCGCACCGCCCGCACGTGGACCTGGAGCCCGATCTCGACGCGGATCTGGACGCCTACGAGGACAAGGACGGTGACGACGAGCTCCCCCCGGGACGCTTCCTCGACCGGGAGCGCAGCTGGCTGGCCTTCAACGAGCGGGTCCTGGAGCTCGCCGAGGACCCGACGACGCCCCTGCTGGAGCGCGCCAACTTCCTGGCGATCTTCGCGAGCAACCTCGACGAGTTCTTCATGGTGCGCGTGGCCGGCCTCAAGCGGCGCATCGCGACGGGGGTCGCCACCCGTTCGGCCTCCGGCCTGCAGCCCCGCGAGGTGCTGGACCTCATCTGGACCCGCTCGCGCGAGCTCATGGCCCGCCACGCCGCCTGCTTCCAGCAGGACATCTCCCCGGCACTCGCCGAGGAGGGCGTCCACCTGATCCGCTGGCCCGATCTCACGGAGAAGGAGCAGGCCCGCCTCTTCACCCTGTTCCGCAACCAGATCTTCCCGGTGCTCACCCCCCTGGCCGTCGACCCCGCGCACCCGTTCCCGTACATCTCCGGCCTCTCCCTGAACCTGGCCGTGGTCGTACGCAACCCCGTCAGCGGCCACCGCCACTTCGCCCGGGTCAAGGTCCCGCCCCTCCTGTCCCGCTTCCTGGAAGCCTCCCCGCAGCGCTACGTCCCGCTGGAGGACGTCATCGCCGCGCACCTGGAGGAGCTGTTCCCCGGCATGGAGGTGCTCGCGCACCACATGTTCCGGGTGACCCGCAACGAGGACCTGGAGGTCGAGGAGGACGACGCCGAGAACCTGCTCCAGGCCTTGGAGAAGGAGCTCATGCGGCGCCGCTTCGGCCCGCCCGTGCGCCTGGAGGTCGAGGAGTCCATCGACCCGGGCGTGCTGGACCTGCTCGTCCAAGAGCTGAAGGTCAACGCTTCCGAGGTCTACCCGCTGCCCGGCCCGCTGGACCTGACCGCACTCTTCGGCATCGCCTCGCTGGACATCCCGGAGCTCAAGTACCCGAAGTTCGTCGCCGGCACCCACCGTGACCTCGCCGAGGTCGAGTCCGCGTCCGCGCCCGACATCTTCGCCGCCCTGCGCGAGCGGGACGTCCTGCTGCACCACCCGTACGACTCCTTCTCCACCTCGGTGCAGGCCTTCCTGGAGCAGGCCGCCGCCGACCCGGACGTCCTCGCCATCAAGCAGACGCTCTACCGCACCTCCGGCGACTCACCGATCGTGGACGCCCTGATCGACGCCGCCGACTCCGGCAAGCAGGTCCTCGTACTCGTCGAGATCAAGGCCCGCTTCGACGAGCAGGCCAACATCAAGTGGGCGCGCAAGCTGGAGGAGTCCGGCTGCCACGTCGTCTACGGGCTCGTCGGCCTCAAGACCCACTGCAAGCTGTCGCTCGTCGTCCGCCAGGAGGGCGACACCCTCCGCCGCTACTCGCACGTGGGCACCGGCAACTACCACCCCAAGACCGCCCGGCTCTACGAGGACCTCGGCCTGCTCACCGCCGACCCGCAGGTCGGCGCGGACCTCTCCGACCTCTTCAACCGGCTGTCCGGCTACTCGCGCCGCGAGACCTACCGCCGGCTGATGGTGGCGCCCCGCTCCCTGCGGGACGGACTGATAGCGCGGATCGACAAGGAGGCCGCCCACCACAAGGCCGGCCGCCCCGCCTACGTCCGGCTCAAGATGAACTCGATCGTCGACGAGGCCCTCATCGACTCGCTCTACCGGGCCGCCCAGGCGGGCGTGCCCGTCGACATCTGGGTGCGCGGTATCTGCGCGGTGCGCCCCGGGGTCCCCGGGCTCTCGGAGAACATCCGGGTCCGCTCGGTCCTCGGCCGCTTCCTGGAACACTCCCGGGTCTTCGCCTTCGGCAACGGCGGCGAACCCGAGGTGTGGATCGGCAGCGCCGACATGATGCACCGCAACCTCGACCGCCGCATCGAGGCACTGGTCAGGGTCGCCGACCCGGCCCACCGCGCGGCACTGGACCGGATGCTGGAAACCGGGATGTCCGACACCACCTCCTCCTGGCACCTCGGCCCGGACGGCGAGTGGACCCGGCACAGCACGGACGCGGACGGCCAGCCGCTGCGGCACGTACAGGAGACGCTCATAGACGCCCGGAGGCGCCGGCGTGGCTCAGCCAAACCATGACCCGATTACGGCCACGGCGGACGCGGGTGCCGTGCTCGGCACCTACCTGCGTGCCCAGGCCACCGCTTTCCTGCGTGGGCTGCGCCTGCACGATGAAGGCACAGCGAGCGGGGCCGCCGGAGGAAGCGACGCGGCGCGCAGCCTGCGGG
>NZ_JBSGZP010000468.1:0-5929 GCF_053611065.1 Streptomyces sp. NPDC054840 | reverse complement strand
GAGCCTGATGTCGTCCTACGGACGGCCTGTCTGCCGTCGCGCGCACGACGGTTCGAGGAAGGGGCGGCCGGACCTGCCCGGTGGTCAGCCGCCGGCGCAGACGCGTACGGCGGTCCGCAGCTCCTCGTAGACGCCCGGGTCGAACTCTCCCGCCGCCGGGGCGAGGACCGTGGCCGCCGAGAGGGCGACCGCGCGGGTGAGGCGTTCCGGCCAGTCCAGGCCCTCCGCGAGCGCGGAGAGCAGGCCGGCGACCGCGGAGTCACCGGCTCCGGTGGGGTTGCCGGAGAGCCGGCGCGGCGGGGCCGCCCGCCAGGAGCCCTCGGCGGTGGCGGCCAGCAGGCCGTCCGGGCCGAGCGAGGTGACCACCGCGTGGGCGCCCCGGCGGCGGGCGTCGCGGGTGGCGGGGAGCGGGTCGCGGGATCCGGTGAGCTCGGCCAGTTCGGCGGCGTTCGGCTTGATGATCTCCGGGCGGGCGGCGACCCCGCGGCGCAGGGCCTCGCCGCTGGTGTCCAGCAGGACGGGCACCCCGGCCGCCCGGGCCGACCGTACGAGCAGCGCGTACGCGCCCACCGGCACGCCCGGCGGGAGGCTGCCGCACAGGGCGACGGCGCTGGCGCCGCGCACCAGGTCCCCGTAGTGGGCGAGGAACCGCGACCACTCCGCGGGGGTGATCAGCGGGCCCGGCTCGTTGAACTGTGTGGTGTCGCCGGAGGCCGCGTCGGCCACGGCGACCGTGCGGCGGGTGTTGCCGGAGCAGGGCACCAGGGCGTCGACCACCCCCGGGGACCGTGTGAGGAGCCCCCGTACGACGGAGCCGACCGGGCCGCCCGCGAAGCCCGTCGCGGTCACCTCGTGGCCGAGGGCGGCCAGGACCTGGGCGACGTTGATCCCCTTGCCGCCGGGGCGTTCGGCGACGGCGGAGACCCGGTGCGAGGCGTGCGGAAGCAGCCGCGGCACTTGGTACGTGACGTCGAGCGCGGTGTTGAGCGTCACGGTAAGGATCATGGGCACTCCCGGGTCTGTTGCTGCCGGGATCATGCCAAACGCAAGGCGGTCGGCCCAGTCCTCGGGCCGGCCGTTTTCCCTGCGTACAGCCGCTCGGCCGTCAGATCGCCGGTCGCACGGGCGGGCTGACGATCCATTCGCCGTGCCGCATGACGCCCTTCACGTCGAACGCGGCGTCCAGCACGACGAGGTCCGCGTACTTGCCGGGCTCCAGCGAGCCGATCTCGTCGTACAGGCCGATCAGCTTGGCCGGGTTGGCGGAGATCGCCTGGACGACGGACTCCACGGGCAGTTCGTCGAGGGTCACCGAGCGCTTGAAGGCGGTGTCCAGGGTCAGCGTCGAGCCGGCGATGGAGCCGCCTTCCACCAGCCGTGCCACGCCGTGCTTGACCTCGACCTCCAGCGGGCCGAGGTGGTAGGTCCCGTCGCCGAAGCCGGCCGCGTCCATCGCGTCGGTGATCAGCGCGACGCGGTGCGCGCCCGCGTGGTGGAAGGCCAGTTCCAGGGCCGCCGGGTGCAGGTGGGTGCCGTCGTTGATGAGCTCGACGGTGATCCGCTCGTCCTCCAGCAGCGCGGCGATCGGGCCGGGTTCGCGGTGGGCGAGGGGCGGCATCGCGTTGAACAGGTGCGTGGCCACGGTCGCGCCCGCGTCGATGGCGGCGCGCGTCTGCTCGTACGTGGCGTCCGTGTGGCCGATCGCCGCGATGACCCCGTGCTCGGCGAGCAGCCGTACGGAGTCCAGGCCGCCCGGCAGTTCGGTGGCGAGGGTGACCATGCGGGCGGCGCCGTGCGCCGCGTCGATCAGCTTGCGGACCTCGGCCGGGTCGGGGTCGCGCAGCAGGTCCTCCTTGTGCGCGCCCTTGCGGCAGGGGTTGATGAACGGCCCCTCGAAGTGGATGCCGGCGATCTCGCCCTGCTGGGTCAGCTCGGCGAGCAGGGCGGCGCGGCGGGCCAGTTCGTCCAGGTCCCCGGTGACGGTGGAGGCGACCAGGGTGGTGGTGCCGTGCTCGCGGTGGGTGCGGACGCCCTTGAGGACGTCCTCGGCGGTGCCGGAGGTGAACGAGGCGCCGCCGCCCCCGTGGTTGTGCATGTCGACGAAGCCAGGGACGATCCAGTGCCCGGACAGGTCGACGGTCCGCGCACCCTCGTGGGCGCTGCCGGCGATCCGGTCGCCGTCGACGATGACCCTGCCGCCCGCCACCGTTCCGGTGGGCAGCACCACCCTGGCGCCCGAAAGAACAGTGCTGTGCGCGCTTCCGGACATCAGGCAGGTACCTCCGTGGCGAGTAGGTCCCAGGCGAGCAGCCCTGCGCCCAGGCATCCGGCGGTGTCCCCGAGGGCCGCCGGCACGATGTGGGGGAGCCGCTGGAACGTCACGCGTTCCTCCACGGCTGTCCGTAGTGGTGTGAACAACGTTTCCCCGGCCTCCGCGAGCCCGCCACCGATGATCAGCGTGCGCGGGTCCAGCAGGGTGATGGCGGTGACCAGTCCGTCGGCGAGGGCGCCGACGGCGGCCAGCCAGACCTCCTGGGCGCGGGCGTCTCCGGAGGCGACCGCCTTGGCGCAGTCCGCGGCGTCGGCCTGCGGGTCGCCGGAGGCGGCCGCCCAGGCGCGGCTGACGGCCGCGGCGGAGGCGAGGGTCTCCAGGCAGCCGCGCTGGCCGCAGCCGCAGGCGGGTCCGCCCGGGCGGACCACGATGTGTCCGATCTCGCCCGCGTAGCCGTGGGCGCCCGCCTCGATGCGGCCGGCGATGCCGATGGCGCCGGCGATGCCGGTGCCGAGCGGGACGAAGAGGAAGCGGTCGGCGCCCCGGCCGGCGCCGATGCGGCCCTCGGCGAGTCCGCCCGTGCGCACGTCGTGGCCGAGGGCCACCGGGATACCGCCGAGGCGGTCGCCGAGCAGGGCGCGCATCGGTACGTCGCGCCAGCCCAGGTTCGCCGCGTAGACGGCGATCCCGTTCTCGGCGTCGACGATGCCCGGGACGGCGACGCCGGCCGCCGAGGCGGGCCGTCCGAAGCGTTCCCGGCCGGTTTCGAGGAGGTCGGCGGCGAAGTCCTGGATCGTCTCGACGACGGCGTCGGGGCCCCGCTCGCGGCCGGTGGCCCGGCGCGCTTCGTGGAGCAGGGTGCCGTCGTCCGCGACGAGGGCGGCCTTCATCCCGGTGCCGCCCACATCGAGGGCGATGACGTGTTTCACGGGTTTCACAGAGACAGTCTCGCGTGCTCGGCGGGGAAAGGTCTAGTCCATTGAGATGGATTGTTGAGTGGCCATACAAATTCGGGACCCAGGTGGGGAGCCCGATGTGGACGCGTCGCCAAAGTGGTGTAGACCTTACGTGGATCGTACGTACAAGAAGGGGTGGATGGAGAACTGTGAAGGGCCGTTACCTGAGCCTGGCCGCGTCCGGCGCCGCGCTGTGCCTGACTGCCGTGACGCTGACGGGCTGCGGAGCCATCGGCGGACTCACCGGAGACAACGAGGTGACCCTGCGGGTCGTGGCGGCCGACTACGGGGACAATCCGCAGAACTCCTCCGCGGGGTACTGGAAGGACCTCGCCGAGGGCTTCGAGAAGGCCAACCCGGGCACCAAGGTCGAGGTCAGCGTCTACTCCTGGTCCGAGGTCGACGCCAAGGTCGCCGAGATGGTCAAGGCCGGCAAGGCCCCCGACATAGCCCAGATCGGCGCTTACTCCGACTACGCGGCCGCCGACAAGCTGTACTCGGCGGAAGAGCTGCTCTCCGTGAAGACCGAGGCCGACTTCCTCGGCCCGCTCGCCGACGCCGGCAAGGTCAAGCAGGTCCAGTACGGCATGCCCTTCGTGGCCAGCACCCGGCTGCTCTTCTACAACGAGAAGCTGCTCGCCGACGCCGGCGTGATCGGCAAGGACGCCAAGGGCTGGCAGCCGAAGAGCTGGGCGGACCTCGAAGCCGCCGCCAAGAAGCTCAAGGCCGCGAACGTGCCCACCCCCTTCGCGGTGCCGCTGGGCCGCGAGGAGGCGCAGGCCGAGACGATGATGTGGATGCTCGCGGGCGGTGGCGGCTACACCGACAACGAGGAGTCGTACGCGATCGACTCGGCGCCCAACGTCAGGGCGCTGGAGTTCCTGCGGGACAAGATGGTCGGCCAGGGGCTGACCGGCCCCGTGGAGCCCGGCAAGCTGGACCGGCAGGCCGCCTTCGACGGCTTCACCAGGGGCGAGGTCGGCATGCTCAACGGGCACCCGACGCTGCTCAAGCAGGCCGCCGCCAAGGGCGTGAAGTTCGGCATGGTGCCGCTGCCCACCGCCGACGGCAGCGACCAGCCCGCGATGGGCGTCGCGGACTGGGTCATGGCCTTCAAGAACGGCCACCGCCAGCAGTCGGGCAAGTTCCTGGACTTCCTGTACCAGCCGAAGAACGTGACGGCCTTCACCGAGAAGTACGACCTGCTGCCCGCGACCACCAGCGGCTACCAGGCCAAGCAGGCCGCCACCGGCGGCTCGTCCGCGCAGCTGAAGCCCTTCCTCGCGGCACTGCCCAGCTCCCGGCTGTACCCGGTCGGCAAGAAGTCCTGGGCGGGCGTCAGCGAGGACATCAAGCAGAACATAGGCAAGACCGTCCAGCCCGGCGGACAGCCCGCGAAGGTGCTGGAGCAGATCGCCACCGCCGCCCGGGCGTCCGACCCGCGCTGACCGGTGGCGGCCGGGTGGGTGTCAGAGCACGGCGTTAATCTTGCGGTATGACGGACGAGGGGCAGCTGACGGCCACGGAGGCCGCGGTGCTCGCGTACGAGGGACGTACCTGGCCCGGGCCCGGAGCCAAGGAGCGGGCCATACGGGAAGGGCTGGGGATGACCCCCGTCCGCTACTACCAGCTGCTGAACGCGCTCATGGACGACCCGCGGGCCCTGGCCCACGCCCCGGGCACGGTGAACCGGCTGCGAAGGATCCGCGAGGACCGGCGAGCCCGGCGATAGCCGTAGCCGTCCCACGGCTGGGCCGTTAGGGTCGTGCGTATGGGGAGCCATGCGCACGACCTGCACGACCTGCCGATGCCCGTCACCGCAGCCGGACGCGAGGGACTCCAAGCCCTCCTCCGCGCACCCCGCCGGTCCGTGGTCGCCCTGGACTTCGACGGCACCCTCGCCGACATCGTCCCCGACCCGGACCAGGCCAGAGCCCACCCCGGAGCCGTCCCGGCCCTGTCCCTCCTGGCCCCCGAGGTCGACTCGGTGGCCGTGATCACCGGCCGGCCGGCGGGCGTCGCCGTCCGCCACGGGGGCTTCGCCGGGGTCCCGGGCCTGCAGCACCTGGTCGTCCTCGGCCACTACGGAGCCGAACGGTGGGACGCCGTCAGCGGCATCGTCCACGCGCCCGCCGAGCATCCCGGGGTGGCGGCGGTACGGGCGGAGCTGCCGGGGTTCCTGGAGTCGATCGGGGCCTGGCGCGGTACCTGGATCGAGGAGAAGGGCCGGGCGCTGGCCGTGCACACCCGCCGGGCGGAGGATCCGGCGGCGGCCTTCGCAGCGCTGCGGGAGCCGCTGGCGGAGCTCGCGGCACGGCACGGGCTGATGGTCGAGCCGGGGCGGGCGGTGCTGGAGCTCCGGCCGCCGGGCGTGGACAAGGGCGTCGCCCTGACCGAGTTCCTGGCGGAGCGGGACGCGGAGGCGGTGCTGTACGCGGGCGACGACCTGGGTGACCTGGCGGCCTTCGCGGCGGTGGAGAAGGGCCGTACGAACGGCCTGCCGGGGCTGCTGGTGTGCAGTGGCTCCGCCGAGGTCCCGGAACTGGCCTCCCGGGCCGACCTGGTCCTCCCGGGCCCGGCCTCGGTGGCCGCCTTCCTCTCCACCCTGGCCGAAGCCATCCGTACCTGACCGTACGTCGCCGGGGCCGCCGCCCCCGGACCCGCGCGCCTCAACCGCCGGCGGGGCCGGACGGCCGGGCGG
>NZ_JBSGZP010000467.1:0-5960 GCF_053611065.1 Streptomyces sp. NPDC054840 | reverse complement strand
CCCGGGGGCCGCGGCACGTTCGCTCCTGACGGATATACCGTCCGAACCGATTACTTCTTGAGCGAGATCTTCTCGAGGATCGGGTCCTCGTTGAAGTTGATGTCGTCCAGACCGTTGAACTTGTCCGTCGCCATCAGGCGGAACTGGGAACGGTTGAAGGTCGGGATGAGGGCCATGTCGTCCATGGCCATCTTCTCGGCCTGCTTGTACATCGCCAGTCGCGCGGCCTCGTCCTTGGTGGCGCGGGCCGTGTCGATCAGCTTGTCGAACTCGGGGTTGTTGTAACGGACGCGGTTGTCACCGACCACGTTGCCCTCGGCGTCCTTGTTCATCGAGGTCGAGTGCAGCAGCGGGAACAGGAAGTTCTCCGGGGTCGGGTAGTCCGCGCCCCAGGCGAAGCGGTAGATGCCGGCGGCGCCGACGCCCTGCTGCTCCTTGAGCATGCCCGGGAAGTCCTTGCCGTCCAGCTTGACCTTGACGCCGAGGACGTCCTCGAGCTGCTTCGCGATGGCCTGGACCCACTCTTCGTGGCCCGCACCGGTGTTGAAGCTGAACTTGATCTCGGTACCCGGCTTCAGGCCGCCCTTCTCGGCGTGCTCCTTGGCCTTGGCGACGTCCTGCTTGACGCAGGAGACGCACAGGTCCTTCTGGTACGCCTTCGGGAACGCCGGCGGGACGATGGTGGTCGACGGGGTCTGGAAGCCCTGGAAGACACCCTTGGCGATGGCCTGACGGTCGATCGCGTAGGAGATCGCCAGACGGGCGTCCTTGTTGTTCGTCGGACCGTTGTCACCGATCGGCAGAACGAAGTTCATGCCGCTGGTGTCCTTGGCGAACCACTTGTTCTGCGGCTTGAACTTCGCCTCGGCCGTCTTCAGCATCGGCGTCGGGATGTGCGCGTAGTCGAAGGTGCCGGCCTGGAAGCCGTCGTACTCGAGCTGCTGCGCGGTCTTGTCGTTGAGGAGGGTGACCTGGACCTTGCCCAGGGACGCCTTCTCCAGCCCGTAGGTGTCGTTACGGACGAGGTTGATCGCCTTGTTGTGCTCCCACGTGCCGTCCATCTTGAACGGACCGTTACCGATGGGGGCCTCGCCGAACGCCTTGTCCTCTTCGCCGACCTTGGCGACCTTCGGAACCGGGCTGTAGGCGTTGTGCGCCGTCTTCAGGACGAACTCGCAGTCCGCCTTGGACAGGTCCACCTTGATGGTGGACGCGTCCGGGGTGGTGACACCGCTGAAGGTCTTGGCGGAGCCGTCCTGCAGCTGCTCGTAACCCTTGATGCCGGCGAAGTGGTACGCCACGTCGGACGCGGCGGCCTTGTGCGCGGCACGGGCCCAACCACGGGCGAACGCCTCGGCGTCGACGACCTCGCCGTTGGAGAACTTGGTGTCGGGCTTGATCTTGAAGGTCCAGGACGTGCAGCTGTCGTCCGACGTCGCCGACTCGGCGAGCGCGGGCTCGGCAAGGCCGTCCGGCGTGTTGCCGTACAGGCCGGTGAACAGGGCGTTGGCAAGCAGGACGCCCGTGGACTCGTGGGCACGCCCCGGGTCGATGGTGTCCGGCTCCGTGCTTCCGAGCCTGAACACACCGCCGTCGGCGCTGCCCTTGTCCTTGCTGTCACCGTCACCGCCGCCACAGGCGGTAGCGGCCAGGGCGACGAGAACCGCGCCCACGACCCACTTGGCGCTCTTGGCACCGCGCATGGGTTTCCTCCTCATGAGTCCACTGATCGACTTGAGGGGCAAAAAAACCTCGCCGACACCCCTGACGGCGAGCAATTTTCCTGCCCATAGTGTGCTCGTGAGTCGGCGCGCTCCCCACAGCGCGTGACCCATTGACCCGAGCTCAATGGAGCCATCCTCAGGGACGGTCAGGCCGTAAACCACACTTAAGTGGTCTCGTTTTCACAACATCGATCCGCGTCAGAAACCCGAAATCCGGACAAACGGATAGGAGACAGACACGTGCGAAACGGACGGTTAGCTCATCTTCCGGAGTGTCACGGTCGGTATGCGGACACCTGAACGCAAAAATCCGCTTGACAAAAGCGAACAGCCCCTCCCTTCACGGACTCCGTGAAGGGAGGGGCTGCCGCATTACCAGGGCCTGCGGCCGCTGTGACCGCCGTGGCCGCCGCCCGAGCAAACTCGGGCGAACGGCCGTACGACTGTTGTTACTTGCCCGACTTGGCGCGCGAGGCGGTGCGCGAGCGGTCCTTCTGGTCCAGGACGACCTTGCGGATACGGACGGCCTCCGGGGTCACCTCGACGCACTCGTCGTCGCGGCAGAACTCCAGGGACTGCTCCAGGGAGAGCCTGCGCGGGGGCACCACGTTCTCCGTGTTGTCCGCGGAAGCCGCACGCATGTTGGTGAGCTTCTTCTCCTTGGTGATGTTCACGTCCATGTCGTCGGAGCGCGAGTTCTCACCGACGATCATGCCCTCGTACACCTCGGTGCCGGGCTCGGTGAACAGGACGCCGCGCTCCTGCAGGTTGATCATCGCGAACGGCGTCACGGAGCCGGCGCGGTCGGCGACCAGGGAACCGTTGTTACGGGTCACCAGCGGGCCGAACCACGGCTCGTGGCCCTCGTGGATCGAGTGGGCGATACCCGTACCGCGGGTGTTCGTCAGGAACTCCGTGCGGAAGCCGATGAGGCCGCGCGACGGGACGACGAACTCCATGCGGACCCAGCCGGAGCCGTGGTTCGACATGTTGTCCATGCGGCCCTTGCGGACGCCCATGAGCTGCGTGACCGCGCCCATGTGCTCCTCGGGGACGTCGACCGTCATGCGCTCGACCGGCTCGTGCACCTTGCCGTCGATCTCCTGCGTGACCACCTGGGGCTTGCCGATGGTCAGCTCGAAGCCCTCACGGCGCATCTGCTCGACCAGGATGGCGAGCGCGAGCTCACCACGGCCCTGGACCTCCCAGGCGTCCGGGCGCTCGGTCTCCAGGACGCGGAGCGAGACGTTACCGACCAGCTCGCGGTCCAGACGGTCCTTGACCTGGCGGGCGGTGACCTTGCGGTCCTTGACCGCGGACTTGGCGTCCGCGCCCTTGCCGCTGCCGCCGCGGCCGACCATCGGGGAGGTGTTCGTACCGATGGTCATGGAGATCGCCGGCTCGTCGACCGAGATCAGCGGAAGCGCGATCGGGTTCTCCGGGTCGGCCAGGGTCTCACCGATCATGATGTCGGGGAAACCGGCGACCGCGCAGATGTCACCCGGGCCGGCCACCTCGGCCGGCTTGCGGGTGAGCGCCTCGGTCATCATCAGCTCGGTGATGCGGACGTTCGACATGGTGCCGTCGCGCTTGATCCACGTGACGGTCTGGCCCTTGCGCAGCTCGCCCTGCTCGACACGGACCAGGGCGATACGGCCGAGGAAGTTGTCGGCGTCCAGGTTGGTGACGTGGGCCTGGAGGGGGGCCTCCTCGTCGTACACCGGGGCGGGGACGTGCTCCAGGATGGTGGAGAAGAACGGCTCCAGGCTGTCGCTGTCCGCGGGGACGGTGCCGTCCTCGGGCTTGGTCAGCGAGGCGACGCCGTCACGGCCGCAGGCGTAGACGATCGGGAACTCGATCTGCTCCTCGGTGGCGTCCAGGTCCAGGAAGAGGTCGTACGTGTCGTTGACGACCTCGTCGATCCGGGAGTCCGGGCGGTCCGTCTTGTTGATGCAGAGGATGACCGGCATGTTCGCCTGCAGGGCCTTGCGCAGGACGAAGCGGGTCTGGGGCAGCGGACCCTCGGAGGCGTCCACCAGCAGAACGACGGCGTCCACCATCGACAGACCGCGCTCGACCTCACCACCGAAGTCGGCGTGGCCGGGGGTGTCGATGATGTTGATCGTGATCGGGGCCCCGCCGTCCTTGGGGTGATACTTCACCGCCGTGTTCTTGGCGAGGATCGTGATGCCCTTCTCACGCTCCAGGTCGTTCGAGTCCATCATGCGGTCGTCGAGGTGCTGGTGGGCGGCGAAGGCACCGGCCTGCTTGAGCATGGCATCGACGATGGTCGTCTTGCCATGGTCGACGTGGGCGACGATGGCGACGTTACGGATGTCGTGGCGCGTGGGCACTTCGGCGCTTCTCCCGGGATCGTGGATGGCGTCGCGTACGGTCCGGCACGCGCGCCTCGGCCGGGCGAAAACCTGCCACGGCCTTACCCCATGGTACGTCGAATGGCGGGAACCGCCTGCCGGGGGGTCTGTCAAGAGGCCGGATGTATGAGTGCGGCCGAGGGTTGCGTGGGGTGCCCCGACCGCCGTTCCTGCCGGTATTCACGCGGGTCAACGGGTATCCACGACCTTGCCCGCCGGGGGATCCGGCGGGCAAGGGACTTGAGTCACATCTGAGCTTGTGACCCTGCGGTCAACCGGACAGGCACCGCTTTGTCACCACTTCTTCTCCACCGCTACTTCTTCTAGTCCTTCGCTGCGGGTGCCTTCTTCCAGCCGATGTCCTGGTAGCGCGGAGCCCCGAGGCCGAAGGCGCCGACGTTGACGAGGCCCGGCTTGACCGCCACCAGCTCGGGGCGCTGGAAGAGGGGGATGGAGCCGGCCGCGGCCCAGATCCGGGCGTCCGCCTTGCGCATCAGCTCACGGGACTGCTCCTCGTCCAGCTCGCCGACCGCCTGGTCGAAGAGCTGGTCGATGTGGTCGGTGCCGACCCGGGTGTAGTTCTGTTCGACGAGGAGCGAGCCGTCGGCGGCCGGCTCCGGCTTGGCGAAGATGGGCCGGGCGTCGGTGGCGGGGTAGGCCGTCGCGGGCCAGGAGTACAGGGCAAGGTCGTACTGCCCGGAGGCGATGTGGTCCTTGAAGAAGCTGTCGTCGGCCACCTTGATCGTCTCGGTGTTCACGCCGACCTTGCGGAGCATCCTTGCGATCCGCTCGCCGACCGTGCGCAGGGACTCCGAGCCGGGACCCGCCGGGAGGACGAATCGCAGCGAGAGCGCCTTCCCGTCCTTGGCGAGCATGCCGCCGGAGGTGCGGGCGGGCTGCTTCGCGGGTGCCGGGGCCGGGGAGGCCTTTGCGGGGTCGGCCTCGTCGCCGTCGCGGGCCGGGACGCCCTTGGCGTCGTCGGTGGCGTCGTCGGCGGCGTCGTCGGTGGCGTCGTCGGTGGCGTCCTCCCGGGCGGCCCGGGCGACCTGGGCCGCCTGGGCGAGCAGGGACGCCTGCTGCCGGGCGCCGAAGGGGGCGGGGGCGAGCACCGGGGACGGCCCGTCCTGGGCGCCCTCCGGGGCCGCGTCGGTCCTCGTGCGGTCCTCGGTCGCCGACCGCGGGTCGCCGTTGGCGCCGTCGTCCTGGCCCACGATGTAGAGCCCGTCGTTACCGGTGCCGGGGCCCGACGGGGTCTTCGGGTCGTCCTGCTGCGCGCTCTCCGGGCCGGCCTTGGCGCCCGCCGGCTCGGTGATCTTGCCGCCCTTGCGCCAGCCCGCGTCCGCGAGCAGGGCCTGCGCCGCTTGGGTGTCCTGGCCGCCGAGAGCGTCGCTGTTGTCGGCGTACGCCCGCTGCCCGGCCAGGGCCAGGTGGCTGCCGACCGGCTGCGCGGGCAGGCCGAGCGGCTTCAGTACGGCCTCGGCCAGCGCCTGGCGGTCCAGGGCCCGGGCCACCGCCCGGCGCACCCGCTCGTCCGCCAGCGGGCCGGATGCCCCGTTCATCGCGAGCTGGGTGTAGGCCGGCTCCAGGGACTTCCGCACGGTGAAGGCCTTCAGGGCCGTCTGCTCCTGCGCGTACCGCTTGACCGAGTCGAGGTGCTTCTGGCGGCTCTCCGTCTCCGCCGCGGCCTTCTCCTCGTCCGCCCCGAAGGCGGTCGCCCACGACAGCGTGGCCTGCGCCGGGGTCAGCGCGGCCCCCGGGCCGTGGGCCGGCGCGCCGCCGGCGCCCGGTCCGTTCTTGCCGGCCGCGTCCCGGCGGGCCAGTGCGATCCGGTCGGCCCCGGCCCGGTCGACCTCCGCCAGAT
>NZ_JBSGZP010000466.1:0-5969 GCF_053611065.1 Streptomyces sp. NPDC054840 | reverse complement strand
GCCCCCCCCGCCCCCCCCCCCCGGGGTCTGGGGCGAAGCCCCGGCAACGGCGCCACACCCACCCCGCCCCGCCCCCCGACCCCGGCACCCGCACCCGCACCCGCACACCCTCACACCCGCGCCAAAAACCCCCGCACGGCGGCGTAGAACCCCTCCGGGTCCCCGACACGCACCGAATGCCCCGCCGGCAGCTCCACCAACCGCACCCCCGCCCTCCGCACCGTCATCTCCCGCGCGTGCTCCGCCGACAGCACACCGCTGCGATCCCCCCGCACCAGCAGCGTCAGCTTCCGCACCCCCAGCCAGTCCGCCCAGTGGTCTCCGTTCAGCTCCCGCTGGGACTCCACCATGTCCTCCACCTCGAACGCGGTTCCCCACCCGTCCGGATACTCCTGCAAGGACCCCTCCAGGTGCGGCGCCGCGCTCCCCACCCCCGCCAGGAACCCGGCCCGGGTCGCGGCCCGTCCCGGCCACTCCCGCGCGAACGACAGGTCACCGTCGACCACCGCCCCGATGTCCTCGACCACCACCGCCCGCACCAGATCCGGCCGCCGCGCCGCGAGCTGATAAGCATTGACCCCGCCCAGCGAGTGCCCCAGTACCACCGCCGGCCCCAGCCCCAGCTGCTCCAGCAGCGCGGCCACATCCGCCACGTACCCGTCCCGCGTGTACGCCGCGGCCCGGTCGGACCTGCCGTGCCCCCGCTGGTCCAGGGCGATCACCCGCCACGCCGGACCCACCTCCTGGGCCAGCCGCCCGAAGGCCGTCGCCCCCGCCTCGAAATGCCCGTGCAACGCCAGCAGCGGCGCCCCCGGACCCCCGAAGTCCGTATAGGCGAGCCGCCGCCCGTCCTGCGTCACCATCGCCCCCGGCAAGGGCCCCAGCTTGTCGATGACCCGCTGCCGCAGCAGCTGGTACTCCTCCCACCGCCTGCGCAACCGCCCGGGCGGCCGCTTCACGACCCGCCCCGGCGTGACCGCCTCCCCCCGCCGGAACTGCTCCCGCGTCAGATCGATCCGCACGCCCCCGGGCAGCAGGTTCCACCAGTGGTAGCCCTCCTGCCGGCCGTCGTGGAACACCTCGCCCAGCAGCAGGTCCCCACCCACGAGGTCCTGCACCACGAGGGCCGTGATGTCACAGTGCCCCCACCCCGGATTCTCCGGAGTCCAGGGGATCTTCGTGATGTCGGAGGGCTCGCAGGTCTCGGCCGACCATCCCGCCCGGATGGCCGCCTCGATGTCCGAGAGAGTCCAAGGAGTCGTCATGCTCCCCAGCCTGCCGCACCCCACTGACAACCCCGCCGACAACCTCACCGCCACGCTCCCGCGCACCGATGAAACGACCGGAAGAGGATCGGACACATGTCGGCGGGCCGGCCCAACGACACGCCACGCCACTGCTCCGAACGGCGGCCCGTCACCCCACCCCCCGTACGCCGAGACGGCAATCACTGCCCGGCGTCACCCCCCGTGATACACAGAGTGACCGCATGTTCTCGCGCGTACACGCCGCCCCTGCCCAGGTCAGAGCGCGGAAGCGGAGCGCGAGCCGCGAGATCGGGTAAAGAGAGCCGTCAAGTCGACGACGGCGGCGGTTTCATCAGCGAAGATAGTGCGTAACCCCTGCCGTCGGGCAAGGGTCTTCCGGAACTACCCATACAGGGGCGGTGAGTTACATGATCCTGGCAGCCGAAAAGGGCGACATCACCACCATCATCGGCGGAATCGCCCCGAACTGGGGGCCTTTCGGCAGTCTCGGCAACGAAGCGAAGGTCATGATCGAGGTGGTCATGGCCGTCGCGATCCTGCTCTGCCTGGGCATCGCCATCTGGGGGGCCGCCAAACAGCGCATCGGCGCCACCGCGCTGCGCGACACGTTCAGCGCGGAACAAGGCAAGGGCCTGATCGTGGCCGGGCTGACCGGAGTCTTCATCATCGGCTCCCTCGGGACGCTGTTCACGATCGTCTACGGGATGGCCGTCTAGCCGGGTCGCGCGCCGGGCCCCGTAGCCGATGACGCATCACCACACCACATCCACGCGGGAACCAGCGCTACCGTCGTACGACGCGGAGGGGGCGGACAGGGAATGAGCAACGACGACCAGTACGGCGGCGCAGGCGGCTACGGCGAGGTCGGCGGCACCGGCCAGACCCGCACCCGCCTCCCGGACACCCCGGCCGACCCGTACGGCCCCACCCGCCGCACCCCGCGCACCTCCCGCAGCCTCATCACCGTGGTCGGCGTGGTGGTCCTCCTGATCGCCGCCATCGCCTTCGCCAACTCGGGCCCGGACACCCCGTCGGACCCGGCCTCGGACAAACCCCCGACGGACGCCTCCACGGCAGCCACGGGCACGAACCCGGTGACGGGCAAATCCGCAGGCATCCCCAAGGGCTTCGCCCACGACGAGCAGGGCGCGCAGTCCGCCGCCGCCAATTTCGCGGTGGCGCTCGGCTCTGACGGCATGTTCAATACCGCGCGCAGACACGCCATCGTGGACACCGTCTCCGACGACAGCACACGGGCGAAACTGCAGGCAGGGTTCGACGCCGACTACTCGGCCGGCCTGCTCTCCCAGATCGGCCTGACCAAGGACGGTCTCGCCCCGGCGGGCTCCACATTCGTCAACCGGACCGTCCCCGCCGGAACCAAGGTCAAGAACTTCGCCGGCGAGACCGCCACCGTCGATGTGTGGTGCGTCGGAATGTTCGGCCTGACCGGTGAAAAGTCCATCCGCCCTGTGACCAGCGGATGGTTCACCCTCTCCGTCTCCATGAAGTGGAACGGCTCCGACTGGAAGGTCGTCGAGACCGCTCAGAAGGACGGCCCCACCCCGGTCACCGGTGACAACGCCGTGTCCGGATCCGGCGAGATCAGCACCGCGGTCACCGAATTCGGAGGGTTCACCTATGCCCGGTAGCCCCAGGCGCGCGGCCCTCGGCATCAGCGCTACGGCAGCAGTCGTCCAGATCCCGGTCGTCCTGTTCGCAACCCGCGCGGCAGCGGCCCCGGACCCGACTCCCCCGGCGCCGACCGCAACCAATGACCCCTGTGCGCTGATCGCGGGGCCAGCCCGCGAGTACTGCGAGCGCGGCAACGGCGGCACCACCGGCGGAGCCCCCGGTCTCGCCCCCACCGACCCGGCCGACGCCCTCAACCCCCTCGCCTCCCTCGCCCGCGGCTGCGCCGACGCCGCCTCCTGGATCGTCACCAAGCTCAGCGAAGCGGTGAAGGGCTCGGCCGAGGTCGACTTCACCAACCCCGCCTTCCTCAAGCAGTACTCCGTCGTCTTCGCCGCCTCCACCATCCTCACCCTCGTCCTCTGGCTCTTCGCCGTCGCCAAGCGAGCCGTCCGCGGCGTCCCCCTCACCACCGCCATGTCCGAAGCCGTCGGCTTCCTCTGGCTCACCGTCCTCGCCTCCGCCTTCACCCCCCTCATCCTCTACACCGTCGTCTCCGCCACCGACGGCGTCACCGAGGTCATCGCCTCCGCCACCGGCGGCCAGACCGACGTCTTCTTCGGCTCCTTCTCCGAAGCCCTCAAAAAGGGCGACGACATCGGCGGCGGCCCGATCATGCTGATCGTCGTCGCGCTCGTCACCGTCCTCGCCGCCGGCGTGCTCTACCTGGAGCTGTTCATCCGGGCCGCCCTCCTCTACGTCGGCGCCCTCCTCGGCGTCGTCGTCTACTCCGGACTCGTCGACCGCAACCTCTGGGGCCACGTCCGCCGCTGGGCCGGCATCATGATCGCCGTCATCCTCGTCAAGCCGGTCATCGTCATCGTCCTCGGCCTCGCCGGCGCCCTGACCGGAGAAAAGGGCCCCAACGCCTTCTCCGCCGTCGTCACCGGCCTCGCGATCATCCTCCTCGCGATCTTCGCCTCCGCGATGATCTACCGCTTCGTCCCCGGCTTCGGCGACGAGATCGCCTCCGCCCGCGCGGGCCGCAGCAAGGCAACCGACGGCGCCCAGGCGGCCGCCGTCATCAGCTCCCCCGCCTCCCTCGTCTCGCAGGGCATCAGAACCCACAGCAGCCGCGGCGCCCACCGCGGCGACGGCGGCAGCGGCGGCGGCAACAACGCGCCCCGCCCCGCCAACCCCCTCTCCGGAGGCGTGGCCGCCCACAGCAGCCGACCCACCTCCGGCGGCGGGGCCGGCGGCGGATCCGTCCCCTCCGCCGCACCCCCGCCCCGCACGAGCTCGAGCACGAGGAACACAGGAGGTGACGGGCGTTGACGACCCAGTCCCACCAGATGCACCCGGTCGCGCCCCGCCGCACGTATCTCATCGGCCGCGCCCGGCCGAACGCGATCGTCGGCAAGAACCGCGAGACCGGCGAGATCGCCCTGATCATCGCCGGGGCGTTCTTCGGCATGATGAGCGGACTGCTCGTCCCCCACCTCACCCTGCGCATCGTCAGCCTCGCCGGCTTCCCCATGATCGCGCTCGCCGCCGTGTACGTCCCCTACAAGGGCCGCACCTTCTACCGCTGGTTCGAGATCAGCCGCAGCTACAAGCGGACCCTGCGCCGCGGCACGACCTACCGCTCGGGCGCCATGGAAGCCGGCATCCGCGGCTCCGACGGCCGCGAGGTCGAGGTCGGCCCGCCCCCCGGCATCGGCCGCATCAACTGGCTCGCCGCCCCCTTCGGCCCCGACGAGATCGCCGTCCTCCTGCACGCCGACCGCCGCACCGTCACCGCCGCCATCGAGATCGAGGGCCCCGGCGTCGGCCTGCGCGACAGCGAGGACCAGGAGGCCCTCGTCGACCGCTTCGGCACCCTCCTCAAGCACGTGGCCAACGGCGACGGCTTCGTCACCCGCCTCCAGATGCTCGCCCGCACCCTCCCCGCCGACCCCGACGCGCACGCCAAGGACGTGGCCCAGCGCGGCGACACCCAGGCACCCGGCTGGCTCCGCGAGTCCTACGACCAGCTCCAGTCGATGGTCTCCACCTCCTCCGAGCAGCACCGCGCGTACCTCGTCGCCTGCATGCACTACACGCGCGACCTCGCCGCCGAGGCCAACGCCATCGCCCGCGCCGGCACCCCCCACAAGGGCCGCAAGCTCGACCGCGACGCCGGCCTCGCCATCGTCATGGCCCGCGAGCTCACCGACATCTGCGCCCGCCTCGCCGAGGCCGACATCCGCGTCCGTCAGCCCCTCGGCCAGGGCCGCCTCTCCTCCCTCGTGCACTCCATGTACGACCCCGACCACCCCATCGACCACATCCAGGCCATGACCAAGCGCAACGCCTGGCCCGCCGAGCTCGATGCCGTGGAGCCCACCTTCCTCCAGGCCAAGACCCGCGAATCCTCCACCCGCGCCCCCTGGTGCCACGCCACCGCCTGGGTCAAGGAGTGGCCGATGACGCCCGTGGGCGTCAACTTCCTCGCCCCGCTGCTCGTCCACACTCCGGACGTGATCCGTACCGTCGCCGTCACCATGGACCTGGAGCCCACCGAGGTCGCCATCGAGCGCATGCTCACCGAGAAGACCAACGACGAGGCCGATGCCTCCCGCGCCGCCAAGATGAACCGGACCGTGGACCCCCGCGACATCGCCGCGCACGGCCGACTCGACCAAAGAGGTGAAGATCTCGCCAGTGGTGCGGCAGGAGTCAACCTCGTCGGGTACATCACGGTGTCGTCGCGTTCACCGGAGGCCCTCGCCCGCGACAAGCGGACGATCCGCGCCTCCGCCGGCAAGTCCTACCTGAAGCTGGAATGGTGCGACCGCGAGCACCACCGCGCCTTCGTCAACACCTTGCCGTTCGCCACCGGCATCCGACGCTAGCTGGAGGGAAGTGCCGCCCATGCGAGATCCCATGTCCGCCCTGACGGACGCCTTCACCAGCTTCCTCTTCGGCAAAGTCGAAACCACGCGCCTGCCCGTCCGCACCTCCACCGGGCAGGCGCAAGCCGTCTACCTGCCCACCGCCGCCCCCGGACTCGGCGACTCCGGCGTCATC
>NZ_JBSGZP010000465.1:0-5981 GCF_053611065.1 Streptomyces sp. NPDC054840 | reverse complement strand
CCGCCGGATCGAGCTGGACCGTGGTGGCTCGCCCGAACCGGGTGCTCTTCCGCGGCTGGTACGGCGGTTGGTCAGTGGCCGCCGAGGTGGGCCGCGATGTCGGCGGCGAGCGCGGCGGCCGCCTCCTGCGCGTCCCGTATGGCCTGGGCCGCGGCCTCGGCCTGCTGACGGGCCTGGGTCTGCTGCGCGAGCGCGGCCTGGTAGGCCGCCTCGGCCGCGTTCACCGGACACCCTTGGGGGCGAAGGCCAGGAAGCGGGTGGTCCAGCTGCCGCACTTGCGGCAGGTGTACTGCCGCGCCTTGTTGTCCGGCTTCATCTGGCGGCCGTGGCAGACCGGCGCCGTGTGGCGGGCCATCAGCGCTTGTCCTTCGGGGTGCCGGGGGCCGGCTTGGCCGGCGTCGGGTGGTGGCCGCCGCGGGAGGACTGGTAGGTCGTCTCGTGCTTCGGGTCGGGGCGGGTGCCGGGGGTCATCGGCATCGTCTTGCGAAGTGCCATGATGGGACTCCTGTCCGTTTGGATGGGGAGCCCCGGGGCGACCGCCCAACTGCCAAGAAAGCCGGTCGCCTCGGGGTCGTCTTTTTGGTGCTTCCGGCCCCTTCTCGGGGGCCGGTGTCCTGGGTGTCAGGGACCCCGTCAGGGGTCCTGTCAGGGTCCGTTAGGCGCCCGATAGAACCGCAGGTCAGACGGCCGATAGGCCGGTCTATCGGGCTCCCTGGATCTACCTCTGGGAGAGGGCCGGGGAAGGGGTCCGGTCGGGTTCCGGCAGACCCCCCGGGATGAGCCGCAGGACGGCCGGTACGGGGGTGCCGGCCGGGGCCTGAACCGAGGCCTCGGCGGGGGTGTCGGCGGCCGCCTCGGCGTGCCTCTCCCCGACCGCGCGAACGGGCACTTGGGCGGGGGCCGCAGCAGCGGCTGCGGGGGTCTCCCCCGGGGTCTGGACGGGGCCCTGGAAGTAGGCCGCGAGCAGGTCCGCGGGCCCCATCCCGAGGACGCAGGTGGCCGCGTCCACGCGCAGCCCCACCCGGGTCGTGGGCTTGCCCTCGATCCGCATGCCCAGCTTGGGCTCCACCGGCAGACCGCAGCCCTCCACCCAGGTACGGAGCTCGCTCACCTCCGTGTCCTCCGGGATCAGACGGGCGGCGGCCGCGGAGTCCACCACCACGTCCAAGTGGACCCCGGCCCGGCCCGCGCTCTCCGCCTCGGCCAGCGCGCCCATTACGTGCAGCAGCAGCGCTGTTCCCCGGTCGAGCACCGGTTCCGCCGCCTCAGCGTCCTCTGCGTTCTGCGGCTGCTCCTGGTCGTCGTCGCCGTCGGGCGGCTGGGGTGGGGCGACCGCGAGTGCGGCGGCCGCCCAGCCCACAGCGGCAGCTGCGGCGACGTACGGGCCGATCCCGTCCGGGATCATTGTGAGCAGCCGGGGGAGCGTGACGGAGAAAACGGTGCCCGCCACGCCGAACCCCACGACGGAGGCGGCGGCGAGGAACCCCAATGCCTCGCCCGCCGGGCGCCGCACGGGGGAGACCCGCGGGACGTCGGCCTCGTTCGGCTCCGGCTCCTTCGCCTTCTGGGCGGCGGCCACTGCCGCCTCGAAGGCGCGCTGCTGCCGCTCGTCGGTCGCCGCCGCGTCGCGGCACGCCATCGCCCACACCGCCGGGCCGAGGGCGACCAGCCGGGGCAGGCACCGGCAGATGCGACCGGCGAGGACGACGGAGCCGCGCAGCAGGGAGGACACCACCGTGCCGCTCCCCTGCAAGATCATTTTGACCTCGCCGCTGGCGCTCACGGGGTCAGCCGATCTTCTGCGCGATGGCGAGGCCGATGGTCTGGCCGACCGCCCACAGGCCGCCCGCCTGCGTGTAGATGAACCCGGCGGAGATGCCGAACAGGGCGGGCCACCACAAGGTCTTCCAGCGCGGCCCGAGGGCGCACAGCGTGACCAGGATCGCCGTGCAGCCCAGGCCCGGGTCACCGCTCGACACCGCCTCGGAGAAAGTCACCGGAACCTGGGCCACGCCGCGAACGGCGTCCGCGAACGTGCCACCGGCGGCCACTGCCAGCGTGCTGAACGCCACGCCCCAGCCCGTGGCCTTCTTCTTGTTGTCGATCTTGATCGTGTCGGAGCCGCGGAGCCCGAACAACAGGGCGGTGCCGGTGACCGTCGTCAGGCCGGCCAACGTCATCGGCCCCGCGAACCCGGTCCCTGCGGCGAGGGTGACGTCGGCGGCGATCTGCTGGGCGTTCACAGGGTGCCTCCGGGGGCGTAGAGGCCGACGCCCAGGGCGAGCGTGGCGAGAGGGATGCGGGCGGCCCAGCGGACAGGGGCGCGCCATGCGGCCGAGCGGGAGTCCAGGGCCCACCAGCAGATGCCGGCCAGGGCCCCGGCCGCGATGAGCGGGAGGAGCATGGAGGACCACGGCTCGGTCGCCGCCATCACGTCCGTGATCAGCGGCGCGGTGTTCTGGCCCCACAACGCGGCCCCGAGGGCCGCGGCCGGGCGGACAGCGAGCCCGAACAGGCCGGGCAGGCCGCGCAGAAAGCCGGTCGCCTTCCATGCCCCGTACGCCACGGCGCAGGTGATGACGAACGCCCCGCAGTTCGGGACGGAGCGGACGGCCGCCGCCATGAGCGGCTCGGCCCCCATCGGGTTGCCAGTGGCGAGCCACAGCGCGCCGTGCCCGGTCAGGGCGGCCGTCCCGTTGTAGGCGAGCCAGCGGCGGCCCTTGCTGTCCTGGGGCACCAGTGCGGTGGCGGCCGAGGTGATCCCGGCCGTGATCTGCGCGCGGCCCAGACGCCCCGTCAGGGCCTCAATCGTCGCGCGGGCCGTGCCCGTGGCGACCGGAGCCGCCACCGGAACAGCAGGACCGGCTGCGGTACGGCGGCGGCGCGCCCGGCGAGCCGCCCTCGTGGCCGGAGTCCCGGCAGAACTCGCGCTCACCGCTGCACCCCGTTCCGCAGCCGCTTGCCGAACAACTTCACGTGCAGCGCCCGCCGGTCCGCCTGCCGCATTCCCCCGCGCACCCCGATTACTTTCGAGGGGGTGGAGGACGCGGTCAGGTCCTCGCTCAGGCACCGAGCCAGAACCGGGCAGCCGTCGCAGTACGCCAGCGCCGTCCGCTCCGCCTCCGAGGGCACAGCCGCGCCCGCCGTCAGCTCCCACGGCTCCGGGTAGAACACGTCCGGGTCCACGCCAACACAGGCCGCACCGCCCGACCGCTCCCGGCGCACCGCCGGAGCGGGGGCCAGGTCCTCATACGCCCACAACCGGTCCAGCCAGTCAGCCGGCCGCGCCGCGGTCCACCCCGGCGAAAGCGGGGGCACCCCGACCATCCGGCTCACAGCTCCACTCCCAGTGCCCGCAAGCGCGCACGGATACGCAGTTCGTCCCCGCCCAGACCCAACGCCTCCGGCGTCGCCTGGGGGAGTTCAGCAGGTCCGGCGGTGCAGTGCCGGGGCGGTAATACCGTCCGCACCATGGCGGGGCACACGCCCCGCCCGGGGCGCCACCAGCGCCCCTTCTCTGCAACCATCACGAGAGTCGGTCCCCTCATCCACACACATGGGCAGGTCCGACAGCCAGTCCGGCGCTCCAACGTCGGACAATTCATGTCCTGCGCACTCCAATGCGAAGGACACCGTGCGGCCCCTGGCTCCAACCAGGGGCCGCACCGGCTGACATGAGATAACGTATACGCTATAAGCGGTGGGGTGCAAGCTTTTCGTATACGCTAAATCCCATTCGGAAGATCGATGGAGGGATCGGACGATGGCGGCTAGGTACGAGGAAATCGCCCGTGACCTGCGCGAACGAATCGCTTCGGGGGAGTACCCGCCGGGGGCGACATTGCCTCTCATGCGCGATGTCGCAGAGGAGTACAGCGTCAGTGACATCACGGTGCGCAAGGCGTACGGGCTACTCCGCCGCGAAGGACTGATCGAATCCCGCCGTCGCGCCGGCACCGTCGTCCGCGAACACCCGGACCGGCTGCGGCTCATCGTCAGGACACGCCAGATCGAGCGAGATGAACTCGGCTACTACAGCGGCCCGGAGTCACAACACTGGCGCCCCCTGCCTCACCCCGACGGCGAGAACACCAAAGTTGTGGCCCTTCCCGTCCCAACAGACATCGCCGACATCCTGGATGTCGAGACTGGCTACGAGCTGACTGTCCGGCGGCGCCTCATCGGCGACCCCGATGTGGAAACGCACCGCCAGCTCGCGGACAGCTGGATCTCTCCATGGGTAACCGAGGAGCTCCGGCAACTCACCGGCGGGACAGGCCTTGGTGGCATGTATGACCGCTTGGAGGAGTGGCAGGGAAGGCCGCTCCAGTGGCGCGAGGAAATCTCCGCCCGTATGCCAACGCCGGAGGAAGCCGAGGCGCTCGTCATGCCGCCGACTGGCGTGCCGCTGCTACGAGCCCTTCGTGTCACCTTCTTCCCTGCAAAAGGGAAGAAGCCAGAACGGATCGCCGAGGTCCAGGACATCCGAATGTCCTCCGAGATCTTCGCGGTCGGATACCCGCTGCCTCGCGGTGCCTCTGCCCAGTGGCCGGTGCCCCCGGCAACGGGCGACTACTACGAGACTCCACCCGAGGGCTAGGAAGCCAGAATGGGCGGACCGACACGCCTAGCGAAGCCCCGCGCCCTATGCAGGCCAGGTATGTTTCGCCTATCTACCTTGTGGAGGTGAAGGAATGACGACTGTTCATGATCCCGTGGCGGCGGTACAGGGGCTGCTGCGTAAGCACGCAGAGCTGCCGCCAGCACCGGTCCGCGCCCCTCTCCGTCGCGCTGCCGGCCTCACCCAGCAACAGGTGGCCGAGACGATCGGGGTGCAGCCTCTAGCCGTTCTGCGGTGGGAGTCCGGTTCTGTCGAGCCCCGACGGGGCCCGAAGCGCTCGGCGTACATCCAACTGCTCCACGGCCTGGCGCAGCGGTATCCCGAGGTCGTCACGGCCGCTTCCGGAGAGCCCTAGGGAAAACGCTTGAGGCCGCCCCTGCGCCAACAGGAACGGCCTCGATACAGCTATTCGACTCGCACGCCTCCAAGCAATCCGAGTCGTGTCCGGTGAGGTGACCTCGCCGGGGGTGATGCCCGTGGGCCTAGGCCCGCGTGGTCACCGATACCCAGGATAAGCAGCCTCTCATCCCGAGGCCACTATCTCCGGGCCCTATCTGGTCACACTGCCGTCCACGGCTCCCCACCAGGGGAGAACTTTCCCGTGTCTGACCTGCACGTCTTTCAGGCTAGCTACAACCCAGCGTGCCGACGTCTCACCCCCGTCCCCGCACGGCTGATCTTCGTTGGGGGTGCCCGATGAGCCGTCGGCCGTCGAATTCGCACCGCCCTAGCGTGAGCCGACCCGGCTCTACCGGCCTCCGCTTCGGCATGTTCGCCGTCTGCGTGGCGCGCGACCCTGACCCTGGCCTGAACAAGGGCGTGGCCAAGGGCCTGTATCCCCTCCTCGTGTCGTACGCGGATGTCAGTTCCCGGGATACGTCCCAGGGCTATCCGTACCGCGCCGCCCTCGCCGATTGCCTGGACTGCTCGAAGCAGACGGTGGACCGCGCTGCCTCGTACCTGGAGCAGGAGATCGGGCTGGTGAAGATCCACCGCCGGAAGGTGGAGGGCAAGGAAGACGAGAACGACGCCAACGTGTACGAAATCTTCGACGCGTGGCTGATCCACGGGGTTCCGGCACCGGTGGGTACCCCACCCCAACTGGTTGCCCGGTACGGACACACGATTCCCGGCTTCGACATCGACGCGTGGATGGCCGCGCACGCCCCCGACTTCGACTTGAGCGGCTGGCGTGCCGCCCACGACGAGCAGGTGCAGGCTCAGCAGGCCAAGCGCGCTGAGCAGCGGCGGAAGGAGAATGCCCGCCGCAAGAAGCCGGCGAAGAAGGACCAGCAGGGGGGTGGCGTCACCCATGACGCCACCCCTGGGGAGGTCGAATCAGAGGGGGGTAGCGTCACCC
>NZ_JBSGZP010000464.1:0-6002 GCF_053611065.1 Streptomyces sp. NPDC054840 | reverse complement strand
GGCCCCTCACTCGTACGAAGCGGTTACGCGCCCCGGAGCACCGCCCCGGTCCGCTCTCCCGCCAGGGCCACCGCCGCGTCGCGCGCGGCCGTGGACTCCTCGGCGGTCAGCGTCCGGTCGGCCGCGCGGAAGCGCAGCGCGTAGGCCAGGGACTTCTTGCCCTCGCCGACCTGCTCACCGGTGAACACGTCGAACAGCCGCAGCGATTCGAGGAGTTCGCCCGCGCCCTTGCGCAGCGCGGCCTCCACCGAGGACGCCGGGACCGTCGCGTCGACGATCAGCGCCACGTCCTGGGTCGCCACCGGGAAGGAGGAGATCCGCGGCGCCTGGAGGGCTTCGCCACCGGCCGCCGCGAGGCGGTCCAGGTCGATCTCCATCGCGCTGGTGCGGGCCGGCAGGCCCATCGTCTTGACGACGCGCGGGTGCAGCTCACCGGCGTGGCCGATGACCCGCTCGACTCCGCCGAGGGTGACGACCAGCTCGGCACAGCGGCCCGGGTGCCAGGGGCCGTACCGGCCCTGGCGGACCACCAGCTCGGCGCCGGCCTCGACGGCCAGCGCGCGGGCGGCCTGGACCGCGTCCGCCCAGTCGGCCGGGCGGCCCTTGCCCCACCAGCCGGCCTGCTCGCGCGCACCGGCCAGCACGACGGCGGCGTACCGCGGCTGCGCGGGCAGGGCCGCGTTCAGGGTGGCGATCTCCTCGTCCGTGGGACGCCGGTCGACGGGCAGCCGTACGGCGACACCCGGCTGGGCGGCGGCCCGGAAGACCGAACCGGTCTCGAAGAGCGCGAGGTCGTGGCTGCCCCGGCTGTCGTTGCGGCGCAGCGCGCCGAGCAGACCCGGCAGCAGCGTGGTGCGCAGCGCCGGCTCCTCGTCGGAGATCGGGTTGACCAGCTTGACGACCTGGCGGGCGACGTCGTGCGCCGGGATCTGGAGCTGGTCGAAGACGCCCTCACCGATGAACGGGTAGCTGAGCGCCTCGACGTAGCCCGAGCCGGCCAGCGCGCGGCCGACCCGGCGGTGCAGCTGCTGCCGGGCGGTCAGACCGCGGCCGGAAGGCACCTGCGGGAGGGTCGACGGGAGGTTCCCGTAGCCCTCCAGCCGGATGACCTCTTCGGCGAGGTCGTTGGGCTCGGCGAGGTCGGGCCGCCACGACGGGACGGTGACGACGAGCTCGTCCTGGCCGTAGACGTCGCAGCCGATCTCCTGGAGGCGGCGTACGACGGTCTCGCGGCCGTACTCCATGCCCGCGACCCGGTCCGGGTGGTCCGCGCCCATCGCGATGGTGCGCGGCGCGCCCGGGGCGAGGAACTGGGTGACCCCTGCCTCGGCGGTGCCGCCCGCGAGGAGCACGAGCAGGTCGACGGTCCGCTGCGCGGCCGCGGCGGCGGCCTGCGGGTCGACTCCCCGCTCGAAGCGCTTGGAGGCCTCGGAGGACAGCTTCAGGCGACGGGCGGTGCGCGAGATCGACACGGAGTCGAAGTGTGCGGCCTCGATGACGACGTCCGTGGTACCCGTGACCTGCCCGGTCTCAGGGTCGGTGACGGAGTCGGCGATCTCGGTGTTGGCGCCGCCCATGACTCCGGCGAGGCCGATCGGCCCGCTGTTGTCGGTGATCACCAGGTCCTCGGCGTCGAGGGTGCGCTTGACCCCGTCGAGGGTGGTGAACTTCTCGCCCTGCTCGGCGCGGCGGACACCGATGGCGCCGTCGACGCTGGAGCGGTCGTAGGCGTGCAGCGGCTGGCCGAGCTCCAGCATCACGTAGTTGGTGATGTCCACGGCGAGCGAGATCGGGCGCATGCCCGCCTTCTGCAGGCGGCGGGTCAGCCAGATCGGGGAGCGCGCCTCGGGGTCGAGACCGGTCACCGTGCGGGCGGTGAAGCGGTCGCAGCCGGCCGGGTCGTCGACCTTGACCGGGTAGCCGTACGAGTTCGGCGCGGGCACGTCGAGCAGCGCCGGGTCGCGCAGCGGCAGGCCGTAGGCGGTGGCCGCCTCGCGGGCGACACCACGCATGGACATGCAGTAGCCGCGGTCCGGGGTGATGTCGATGTCGAGGACCTCGTCGACGAGCTGGAGCAGCTCGATCGCGTCGGTGCCGACCTCGTGCTCGTGCGGCAGCACGATGATGCCGTGCGTGCCGTCGTCGCCCATGCCCAGCTCGTCGCCGGAGCAGATCATGCCGTGCGAGGTGCGGCCGTACGTCTTGCGCGAGGCGATCGCGAAGTCACCGGGCAGTACCGCGCCGGGCAGCACCACGACGACCTTGTCGCCGACGGCGAAGTTCCGGGCGCCGCAGACGATCTCCTGCGGCTCACCGGTGCCGTTGGCCTGACCGACGTCGACCGTGCAGAAGCGGATCGGCTTGCGGAAGCCCTCCAGCTCCTCGATGGTCAGCACCTGCCCGACGACGAGCGGGCCTTTGAGGCCGCCGCCGAGCTGCTCGACGGTCTCGACCTCAAGGCCTGCGTCGACCAGCTTGGCCGCCACGTCACGGCCGGTTTCACCCGCGGGGAGATCGACGTACTCCCGCAGCCAGGAAAGCGGGACGCGCATCAGATCTCACTCCCGAACGGCCGGGTGAAGCGAACGTCACCCTCGACCATGTCTCGCATGTCTTCGACGTTGTGGCGGAACATCAGCATCCGTTCGATGCCGAACCCGAAGGCGAACCCGCTGTACTTCTCGGGGTCCACACCGCAGGCGATGAGCACCTTGGGATTGACCATGCCGCAGCCGCCGAGCTCGATCCAGCCCTCGCTGGAGCAGGTACGGCACGGACGGTCGGGGTTGCCCACCGACTCGCCGCGGCACACGTAGCACTGCATGTCCATCTCGGCGGACGGCTCGGTGAACGGGAAGAAGTGCGGGCGCAGCCGCGTGGTGGTGCCCTCGCCGAAGAGCTCCTGGACCATGTGGTCCATGGTGCCCTTGAGGTCCGCCATGGTCAGGCCCTCGTCCACGGCGAGCAGCTCGACCTGGTGGAAGACCGGGGTGTGCGTCGCGTCGAGCTCGTCGGTGCGGTACACCCGGCCCGGGCAGACGATGTAGACGGGCGGCTTGCGCTCCAGCAGCGAGCGCGCCTGCACCGGGGAGGTGTGGGTGCGCAGCACGACGCCGGACTCGTCGCCCTGGGTGCCCTCGGGCCCCTGGACGAAGAAGGTGTCCTGCATCTGGCGCGCCGGGTGGTCGGGCGTGAAGTTGAGGGCGTCGAAGTTGAACCACTCGGCCTCCACCTCCGGGCCCTCGGCGACCTCGTACCCCATGGCGACGAAGATGTCCGCGATGCGGTCCATCAGCGTGGTCAGGGGGTGCCGGGCGCCGGCGGGGACGCGGTCGTAGGGCAGCGTGACGTCCACGGCCTCCTCGACCAGCACCCGCTCGTCGCGCTCCGCCTCGAGCGCGACCATGCGGGCCCCGAAGGCCTTGTTCACGGCGCCGCGGGCCTGTCCCACGCGCTTGCCCGCCTCGGCCTTGGCCTGCGGGGGCAGCGCGCCGATCTCGCGGTTGGCGAGCGCCAAGGGCGAGCGGTCGCCCATGTGCGCGGTCTTCGCCTCACGCAGCGCGTCGAGGTCGCCGGCGGACGCGAAGGCGGCGAGCGCCTCGTCCCGCATGCGCTCGATCTCTTCCGGTTTCAGTGCCTCGACCTCGACAGGGTCGTACGACTTGTTCGGTGCCGACATCTCTTCCCGTACTTCCGATGGCTGGCTGGATGGGTCCCCCGCGCGACGCGCAGGACGCGCTCGGCACAAGGACACAAAGGTGCCAAAGGACGAGTCTAAAGGCCGCTGGGGGTGAAGGAGCCCGTGGGCCGCCTGCCGAGACGCTCCGCAGGGCTACTGCGTGAGGTACGCGGGGGCGCTCACGGGCAGGATAAATCGGAACTCGGCGCCGCCGCCGGGGCCGCGGCCGACCGTGATGGTCCCTCCGTGGGCCTCCACGATGCCCTTGACGATGTACAGGCCCAGGCCGGTTCCGCCGCGCTTGCTCCCCCGCCAGAAGCGGGTGAAGACGCGGCCCATCGACTCCTCGGGGATCCCGGGGCCTTCGTCGGTCACGGTGACGGCGGTTCCCTTCTCATGCGGCGACACCCCGATGGTGACCGTTCCCTCGCCGTGGCGCACCGCATTTTCCAGGAGGTTGCCGAGGATCTGGTCGATCTTGTCCGGATCGGCCCACAGATCGGGGAGCGGACGGCTGACGCTCACGAGGAACCGCTCGGGGGCCTGCCCGTTCGCGGTGAGCGCCTGTACGTGGCGGCCGACGGCGGTGGCGATGTCGACCGGCTGGCGGCGCACCTCCAGGCGGCCGGAGTCGATGCGCGAGATGTCGAGGAGTTCGGCGATGAGGCGGGTGACGCGGTTGGCGTCGGCGTCGACGGTCTCCAGCATCAGCCGCTTCTGGTCGTCGGTGAACCGCTCCCACTTGGCCAGCAGGGTCGCCGTGAACCCCTTGACGGAGGTCAGCGGGGAGCGCAGCTCGTGGGCGACGGTGGCGATCAGCTCGGCGTGGCTGCGCTCGGTGCGGCGGCGCGCCTCGGTGCCCCGGAGGGTCACGACGAGGCGGCGCAGCGGGCCGGTGGGGTGGGTGCGGACGTAGCTGGCGGAGACCAGCACCTCGCGGCCGCCGGGCAGCAGCAGGTTCCGCTCGGGCTGTCCGCGGCGGGTGGCGAGGCCCCCGTACGGGTCGGTCAGCGTCCACCAGCGGCGGCCTTCGAGGTCCTCCAGCGGGAGGGCCCGCTCGATGGGCGTGCCGAGGGCCTGGGCGGGGTCGGTCGCGGTCATCCGGGCGGCGGCCCGGTTGAAGCAGATCACGTGCCCGGTGGCGTCGGCGACGACGAGTCCGTCGGGCAGGCAGTCGGGGTCGATCCCGAAGCCGAGCCCCTCACCGGGGGCGCCGCCGACCAGGACGGCCCCGCGGGCCGCACCCTGCGGCGGTACGCCGCGCAGCGCGTCCGAGGCGCGTGCGGGGGGCACGGCATCGACGGGCCCGCCCGTACGGGCGCAGGTGACGCCCGGCGCCGACGGACCGGCTGTCGTGTCGGCCTGCGGCGAGCTGTTCGTACCGACGGTCATGTCCCCGTACCCCACATCTCCGAGTAGCGCAGTGGGCCCCCCGGGTCGCCACATTACTAGCTGGGGGTCACAGAGCGGCACCCTCCGGGCGCCCGCTGTGCACGCGCGGACGCGTAGAGGCACACGGCGGCGGCCGTCGCGAGGTTCAGGCTTTCCGCCTTTCCGTGGATCGGGACCCGTACGACGGCGTCCGCCAGGGCCCTGGTCTCCTCCGGCAGACCCCAGGCCTCATTGCCGAAGACCCAGGCCGAGGGCCCGCCCATGGTGCCCGCGTCCAGCTCGGCGTCGAGGTCGTCCTCGCCCGCGCCGTCGGCCGCCAGGATCCGTACGCCCGCCGCCCGGAGCCCCTCGACCGCCTGCTCGACCGGAACACCGACGGCGACCGGGAGGTGGAAGAGGGAGCCGACGGAGGCCCGTACCGACTTGGGGTTGTAGAGGTCCACCGAGGCGTCGGTCAGCACCACCGCGTCGGCTCCGGCGGCGTCCGCGCAGCGCAGCACCGTACCGGCGTTGCCGGGGTCGCGGACGTGCGCGAGGACGGCGACGAGCTGGGGCCGGGCCTTCAGGATCTCCTCGAACGGGGAGTCCAGGAAGTGGCAGACGCCGACCAGACCCTGCGGGGTGACGGTCTGGGAGACCTCGGCGAGCACCTCGTCGGAGGCGTAGTGCACGCGGGCGCCCGCGTCCAGGGCGGCCTCGATGATTCCGGCGTAGCGCTCGGCGGCCTCGACGGTCACGAACAGCTCGATCAGGGTCGACTCGCCCGTGGGACCGCGGTGCTCGACGGCCTCGCGGACGGCCTGCGGGCCCTCGGCGATGAAGCGGCGCTCCTTGGTGCGGAAGTTGCGCCGCGCCAGGCGCCTGGCGGCGGCCACCCGCGGGGATCGGGGGGAGATCAGCTCGTCGGGGTGACCCATGGTGTGTGCGGTTC
>NZ_JBSGZP010000463.1:0-6003 GCF_053611065.1 Streptomyces sp. NPDC054840 | reverse complement strand
CTCGACCAGGGCCTGGTGCGAGCCGGCCGCCGCGGCTCGCGCGTAGAGAGCCTCCGCCGCGCGGATCGTGCTCGGGTAGTACGTGAACATGCCCGCGTACTCCGGGTCCCGCAGCGGACTCAGCGCCTCGAACGCGGCCTCGGCGTCCCCGTCAGCCTCCGCCCGCGTGAGCCGCTCCTCCCAGAGCTCAAGGTCGTCGACGATGTTCTCGATCACCTGACGGGCCGAGGCCGCCTTGCGGTCACCCAGTTCGGCCGCCTCGTCCAGCTGCGCCTGTGCTTCGGCGAAGGCACCGTGGCGGGCGGCCTTGAGCACCGCGCCGTTGGTGAGGCTCTGGACGTGGCCGAGTGAGGCTCCCCGCGCGTACCACTCCTGTGCTCCGTCCTGGTCGCCGGACTCCTTCAGGAGTGTGGCGAGCCCGAAGGCACAGCCGCCGTCACGGTCGGCAGCGCTGCGGTACCAGCGCTCGGCTTCGGCGAACTCCCAGCGGTCCTTGTGGCAGATCGCGAGCGTGCGCGCCGCATCTGCGTCCCCGTGCTCGGCGGCCTTGGCCCACCAGGGCAGGGCCTGGTCCATCCGGCCGCTCTTGCCGAGGAATGTGGCGTAGGCGCGGTACGCGCCGTCCTGTCCGGCCTCGGCAGCGGCCGCCAACTCGGCTTCCTGGTCGCGTATGTGCTCATGCGTTTCCCCGTGTGTCATTCCGTGATCGTGTCAGGCGGCCACGGCCGGGGCGGATACGGGGGGCGCCCCGGTCGCGAAAGGACGCGACGGCCGCCCCTGGACGCTGCCCCCGCCGCGCACCCAGATCCGCCCCGACCTACCAGTACGTCGACCTTCCCGACGCGCAGGTCGTGACGACCCGCGCTCTGCTGACCGCCAGGGAGAACATCGCCGACACGGTCGTGGCGCGGGCGATGATGTGTATCCACGGCAACGCCGGCTTCGGCAAGACCCTGGCGGTCAACACCTGCCTGCGGGAGCTGGAGGAGACGGCGGGCGAGGAGGTGTGCCGGGTCACCTTCCGGGCCCGTCCCACCGCCCGTGCCGTTCGCTACGAACTCTTCGACGCCCTCGACCTCTCCGGCGAGCCACCCAGGCATCCCAGCGAGTTCGACCGCCTCCTCAAAACAGCCCTCGCGAACGGCCCCGCACCTTCCTCGTCGACGAGGCGCAATGGCTGAACGGGGAGGCGTGTGGATGAGCCGGTTGTTTCGCTGGCAGCGGTTGCCTTTCCTGCGGTTTGATGATCTTGCAGTCGACCCCGCGCCCGCGGGGATGGTCCGACGATCACGGCCGCCGCGAGCACGCTGAACGGGCGATGGCGCTCCGCCAACTGGGGCTGGGTGGCGTGGGCGTGTGCCTAAGAGGGTGTTCGATGCTGTTTTAGGCTTGCGCGAGGGGTTTTGGGCGGAGGTATTGCCCGGTTCTGTCCGGGCTGGCGGTCAGGCGGGTGGTCATGGAGTTGACCATGGCCCAGTGGATCATCGAGTGTGACCGGTCGGGTAACGCCTCGTAGTCCCGGTGGAGGCGCTTGTACCGGGACATGATCCCGAAGGTCTGCTCGACGCGCCAGCGGATCGGCTGGACGACGAAGCCCTTCTGTTCCTTGTCGCGGGCGACGACTTCGACGTCGATGCCGAGGTCTTCGCCGTGTCTGACGACGCCGTTGTTGTAGCCGGCGTCGACCCAGGTTTTCGTCACGGTGGGCCACTGGGCGGCGAGGGCGTCCAGGATCTGCTTGCCGCCGGCGGAGTCCTGGACACCCGCGGCCGTGACGATCAGGACGAGGAGGAGGCCGAGAGTGTCGGTGGCGATGTGCCGCTTGCGGCCCTTGACCTTCTTGCCTCCGTCGAAGCCCTGTGATTCTTCCGGAGCGTTCGGGGAGGCCTTGACGCGCTGGGCGTCCACGATCGCCGCGGTGGGCAGGATCCTGCGGCCCTTCTTCGCCCGCAGCTGGTCACGGAGCGTGTCGTGGATCTCTTGGGTCGTGCCGTCCTTCTCCCACTCCTTGAAGTAGCCGTAGACCGTGGTGTGGGGCGGGAAATCGTGTGGGAGGTAGCGCCAGGCGATACCGGTCCGAGCGACATGGAGGACCGCGTTGACGACCTCGCGCAGGCTCGTCACCGGCTCCCGTCCCTCGGTGCGGGAGGCCCGCCACTTCAGGAGCATCGGCTCGATGAGCTCCCACTGCTCGTCCTTCAGGTCCGAGGGATAGCCACGTCGTTCAGTCACAGTTGACCAATACCGCCCCCACACCTCCCACCGCTACGAGATCATGGAAACAAGTCCGCACTGCCACAACAGAAGCCGGACAGTTGGGGGGAATCCCCTATCGAACACCCTCTCAGAGGCACCCGGGTCGCGCAGCGGGCGAAGGGATCCGTCGCCGTGGCTGCGGACGATCGGGTACCGGCCATGGAAGTTAATGTGCCCATGAGCCAGCGGGGAGAGCCGGGAACGGATCTCCTGGGAGATGGTCAGCCCGCCGGCCTCCACCTCCTTGCCGGCGGCGTCCATGTAGAGCGTATTCCACCAAACTATGGCATTCAGGGCCATGCCCAGCGCCCCCAACTGATCTCGCCGGCGATGAATCGCGTACGCCCGCCGGGGCCGCGCGGCCAGGGGCTGGGTGTCTTTTTCGCATGGGGCGATTTCGGGGCCAGCGTCCAGGAAAGGGCGAATATTGCACGCGACACCGCCTCCGTGATTGCCGCGCGAGCACGTGCGGCGACACGGCGGGGCTGACGGGGAACGCCGACTACGTGTAACGCCGAAGTCGGGGCCCGCCGTGAGTGCTGGTGCTGGCCGGTTGTGCGAGCGCTGAAACGGAGAGCTGCGGTACGCCGCTTCTCTGGGGGTCAGCAAGTCGCCCGAGTGCGGTTGGGAGCGTTGGTGCTGCTCAGCGGCAGATGGCCGACTTTAGCTAGCGCAACAGGTGTGGTGCCATCGCTGATCTGGGTGAATGTGATGGAGCGGTCAGGTCGGGCGGCCGCCTCCTTTTCGAGTCCTCCCGCCAGGATGAAGAAGGTCACGAGGGCGACGAGGGCAAGAAGAGTTGCGGAGCCGACGAAGGCTCCCTTCTTGGCTGCGTCGGCGGTGGGAGTGCCGGTATCTCGGTTGAAGAGGTAGGCGAGCAAGGCGGCGAATCCGGCGATCAGCAGAATGATAATTACGGCAAAAAGTGCAAATGTGATACGTGGAGACATGGGGGTGCCCTGGAAGCCCTTCGGAGGCGTGATCTTTGCGTGGACGTGTGCGTTCTCGGCTAGCTCTGGTGCTCTTTCTGCTTCAACCTCATGGCTCGCCGCGACTTAGCAGCTCTGTGGTAGCTCAGCAGCGGGCTGAGCATCACCTCCCGGACGATGAGAGCCAGCACCGGGACGGCCTGGACTACTGAGTACGAGTTGTTGATGGACCCGTGGATCACCACCGCTGTGATGGTGATGAAGATGATCAGCGTGCTCAGACGGCGGAGCCGCTGCCGCTTGCGCTGCTGCGCCTCGATCGCCAGGGTGCTGGCGAGCTGCATGATCTTCGTGGGCGCGTCGTTGTCGACGGGTCGTGCAGCAGACGGTTGCTGGAGGGTCGCCTTCAGGAGGTCGAGTCGAGCGTCGAGGTCGCCGCTCCAGGCGAGGCGTCGACGGAGCCGCCTCATCTCACAGGTGAACCGATGGATGTCGCGCTGCAGAGTGATGCTGTGATTCCGGCTCTGGAGGTGCAAAAGCAGAACACTGATCATCATCTCGACCAGTCGGTGGGGCCAGGGCATAGCCGGGTTATCGGCTGTGGGGCGGTTGCTCATGCGGTGTCACCATCCGTCGCACTCCGCCGAGACCTGAGGTGGGCCCTCGGGCCCCTGACGCGAATCATGCTTTGCCTCCTTCAAGCCAGGCGTTGAGCGGAAACAGTTCAGGTGCCGCCTGGAACTGGCGGATCTTGGCCCGCGCGCGCTCGATGTTCCTGACGACGCTCTCGGTCCGGATTTCGAGGGTGTCCGCGATCTCCGCGTCGGTGAACCCCACGATGTGCAACGAGATGCACAAACGCTGCCGCTCAGGAAGGTGGTCGGCGATTACGATGAGAATCTCGCGCATCGCGACGATGGCCTCAGGGCCGGCTTCGTGCTGCTTGAGATTCTCGAGCGGAACCGTGGGCCGAGCCTTGCGGTCTCGGATGGCACCGAGAGAGTTGTTGACGACGACCCGGCGGAGCCAGGAGCGAGGGTTCTCGAGGGTGACCCCGTCACGAAGCTCAAGGACGAGCTTCGCGCCGGCGAGCTGGACCATGTCGTCCACGAGTACGTCGTCGCGGTCGAGGACGGACCGGGCTGCCCGGGTGAGGGACTCGATGAACCTGGGGTCACCCCAGAGCTCGTTGAGGAGCTTCTCGATGTCGGCCTCGGGCATAGGCTTGCCCTTCGGCCTGAACAGCCTCACCCATTCACCCCCGCGCGCGAGGGAGGGCAGAGCCTGCGCGCCCGGTGGCGGGCACGGACGTGGTTGGGACGGTGTCTCATGCCCTATAGATGCGAGAAGCGCCTCTACCTCGACAGCCGGATCCCAGAATTCTTCAAGATTCTTTCCGGCGACCGGCTACTGCCTGAGGCCTGCGAGTTCAGGGGCGGCTCAGAGGACCGTTCAAGGAGCGCGTCAGCTCTCGGTTCGCGGCTCGCGCGCCGCCTCCAGCTCCTCCGTCCGTTCCTCGAGTTCGCCACGCTTGTCGGCTAGTGTCCTGAGTCTTAGGAGAGCCATAGAAGTATGCTGGGCTCATGGCGCGCATGGGTCGGCCGACGGTCGAAGTGGTTCTGACGGATGACGAGCGTGAGACGTTGCTGCGCTGGTCGCGGAGGGCGACGTCCGCGCAGGCTCTGGCGCTCCGGTGCCGGATCGTCCTGGCGTGTGCTGACGGGCTGTCGAACACACAGGTCGGCGCGGACCTCGGCATCCATCCGACCACGGTAGCCACGTGGCGGAAGCGGTTCGCGGCCGGTCGGCTTGAGGGCTTGGCCGACGAGAAACGACCAGGGCCTGCCCGCACGGTGACTGACGAGCACGTCGAGGATGTGATCGTGCGGACCCTGGAGACGACGCCGAGAGGCGCCACGCACTGGTCCACCCGCGAGATGGCGAAGCAGAGCGGGCTGAGCCAGTCGACGGTCTCGCGGATCTGGCGCACCTTCGGCCTCAAGCCGCACCAGGTCGACACCTTCAAGCTGAGCAAGGACCCACAGTTCGTTGAGAAGGTCCGCGACGTGGTGGGCCTGTACCTGGATCCGCCCGAGCGCGCCATCGTGCTCTGCGTCGACGAGAAGTCCCAGATACAGGCGCTGGACCGCTCGGCACCGGTGCTGCCGATGATGCCCGGCATGCCCGAGCGCCGCACCCACGACTACCTGCGCGGCGGCGTCACCACCTTGTTCGCGGCGCTCAATGCCGCCACCGGCGAGGTCATCGGCTCCCTGCACCGCCGCCACCGCGCCGCCGAGTTCAAGAAGTTCCTCGCCAAGCTCGACAAGGAAGTCCCCGCCGAGCTTGACGTCCACCTGATCTGTGACAACTACGCCACCCACAAGACCCCTGCCATCCAGAAGTGGCTGCTCACGCACCCGCGGTTCCACATGCACTTCACACCAACCAGTTCCTCCTGGCTCTACCAAGTCGAGCGGTGGTTCGGCCTGCTGACGGACAAGCAGATCCGGCGCGGCGTCCACAAGAACGTCCAGGCACTGGAGAGAGACATCCGCGACTGGATCGCCCACTGGAACGAAGACCCCAAGCCGTTCACCTGGACCAAGTCCGCCGACGAGATCTTCGAACGCCTCGCCGGCTACCTGAACCGCCTACCGAACCCCAAACCCTAGAAATGCAGCTTTTCTAAGACTCAGGACACTAGAAGACTGATGAAGATCTTGTTGAGGGGCTGTCCGGCCGGAGGCCGGGCAGCCCCTCGTGGTCATGTGCCGGCTGAGGCGAGGTGCCAGGTGCCGTTCGTGTGGGTGAGTCC
>NZ_JBSGZP010000462.1:0-6027 GCF_053611065.1 Streptomyces sp. NPDC054840 | reverse complement strand
GGTGTCTTCGGGGTCCTCAAGTACACCGGGGACTCGGGGTCGGACGGCGGTGCGGACAAGCTCGCCGGCTCGACGAGCGGACAGTCCGGCGACGACGGGAAGCCGCAGGCGCCGACCCCTCCGGCCGGCTACAACAAGGTCACCGACCCCCTCGCCGGCTTCACCCTGTTCGTCCCGGAGGGCTGGACGCGCAAGGCGAACGGCGACCAGATCGACTACACCCCGGACGACGGCAAGCACTTCATCCGGATCGCCTCCGATCCCACCCCGGACTACCAGGACCCGTACGCGCACCTGCGCGACCTGGAGAAGCAGGTGGCGAAGCGGACCGACTACAGGAAGGTGCGGCTGAACCAGAACACCTTCCGGGACAGCACCCGGGCCGCGCTCTGGGACTTCACCTGGACGGAGAAGCAGAACCACCCCGGCCCGCGCAGGGCCAAGGAGCAGATGTACGTGGCCCAGGACGGCACGGAGTACGCCGTCTACATGTCGAGCCCGATCGCGAGCTGGGCGACGACCGAGCAGCAGTTCGACATCGTGCTCAGCGGCTGGGAGCCGCCCGCCAAGAAGCCCTGATCCGGGCACCCTGCCAGCGATCGCTGGCGGAAATAGCAAAATCCGGTTACCGGCGGGTACCCAAAGGCTGTCCGGCACAATACGCTCACCGGCATGACGGACTCGCAGGCCCCCGCCGCCCTCCTCCGGACCGCACCGGAGCCCACCAACCCGGTCGCCCCGGCCCCGGCCGGTGCCCGGACCGCCGCCGATGTGGTGACCCCCGACCTGGTCGCCCGGCTGACCCGCGGAGTGATCGGATCCGGCCGCACCGCCAACCACAGCCCCTTCACCGGGGACCGGCTGGCGGAGCTCCCGGAGGCCACCCCCGAGGACGTGGCCGAGGCCTTCGACCGGGCCCGCGCGGCCCAGCCCGCCTGGGCGGCGGTCCCCGTACGCCGACGGGCGGCGGTCCTGCTGCGCTTCCACGACCTGGTCCTCGCCCGCCAGGCCGAGATCCTCGACCTGATCCAGCTGGAGACCGGCAAGGCCCGGCTGCACGCCCACGAGGAGGTCCAGGCGGTCGCCATCTCGGCCCGCCACTACGGGCGCAAGGCCCCCGGCTACCTGCGCCCCAAGGGCCACACCGGCGCCATGCCCACCCTCACCAAGGTCACCGAACTGCGCCAGCCGCGCGGAGTCGTCGGCCAGATCGCCCCCTGGAACTACCCCCTGGAACTGTCGGTCGGCGACGCCCTGCCCGCCTTCGTCTCCGGCAACGCGCTCGTCATGAAGCCCGACACCGAGACCGCGCTGACCGCCCTGTGGGCCCGTGACCTGCTGATCGAGGCCGGACTGCCCGCCGAGGTCTTCCAGATCGTGCTCGGCGAGGGCCCCGTCGTCGGCCCCGAGGTGGTCCGGCACGCGGACTACGTCTCCTTCACCGGCTCCACCCGCACCGGCCGCGAGGTCGCCCGGGGCGCGGCCGACCGCCTCGTCGGCGTCTCCCTCGAACTCGGCGGCAAGAACGCCATGCTCGTGCTGCACGACGCCGACATCGAGAAGGCCGCCGCCGGCGCCGTCCGCGCCTGCTTCTCCTCCGCCGGACAGCTCTGCATCTCCATCGAGCGGCTCTACGTCCACGCCTCGATCGCCGACGCCTTCGTCGAGCGGTTCGCCGCCCGGACGAAGGCCATGCGGCTCGGCGCCACCCTCGCGTACGGCGCGGACATGGGCTCGCTGGTCGGCGAGCGCCAGCTGGAGACCGTACAGCGGCACGTGGACGAAGCCGTGGCCAAGGGCGCCACCCTCGTCGCAGGCGGCACCGCCCGACCCGACATCGGCCCGCTCTTCTACGAGCCCACCATCCTCGACGGCGTCGAGGCCCCCATGGCGGTGTGCGGCGAGGAGACCTTCGGACCGGTCGTCTCGATCTACCGCTTCACCGACGAGGACCAGGCGATAGCCGAGGCCAACGCCACCGCCTACGGCCTGAACTCCAGCGTCTGGACCAAGGACTCCCGCCGCGGCCACGCCGTCGCCGCCCGCCTGCGCACCGGCACCGTCAACATAAACGAGGGCTACGCCCCCGCCTACGGCAGCGCCCAGGCACCCATGGGCGGCATGAAGGATTCCGGCCTCGGCCGCCGTCACGGCTCCGAGGGCATCCTCAAGTACACCGAGGCCCAGACCGTCGCCCACCAGCGGCTGCTCCCGATGGCCCCCTCGCTGGGCATGGACGACGAGAAGTACGCGGCGTTCATGACTCGTAGCCTCAAGGTCATGAAGGCCCTCCGCTTCCGTTGATCTCCGACTGCGCTAAGGGGCAGCATCGTGTCTGAGTCGTACGACTACGACGTCATCGTCATCGGATCGGGCTTCGGCGGATCGGTCTCGGCGCTGCGACTGACCGAGAAGGGCTACCGGGTCGGCGTCCTGGAGGCCGGACGCCGCTTCACCCGCGAGAGCCTGCCGAAGAACAGCTGGGACCTGCGCAACTACCTGTGGGCCCCGGCCCTCGGGCTGTACGGGATCCAGCGGATCCACCTGCTCGGCAACGTGATGGTGCTCGCGGGCGCCGGCGTCGGCGGCGGCTCCCTCAACTACGCCAACACCCTGTACGTGCCGCCCACCGCCTTCTTCGAGGACCGGCAGTGGGCCTCCATCACCGACTGGAGGGAGGAGCTCGCCCCCTACTACGAGCAGGCCAAGCGGATGCTCGGGGTGCGTCTCAACCCGACCCTGACCCCCTCCGACGTCCACCTCAAGGCGGCCGCCGAGAAGATGGGCGTCGCGGACTCCTTCCACATGGCCCCGGTCGGCGTCTTCTTCGGGGACGGGAAGGACGGCCAGGAGGGAGCGGCGCAGCCGAAGGTCCGGCCCGGGGACGAGGTCCCCGACCCGTACTTCGGCGGCGCCGGCCCCGCCCGGAAGGCTTGCACGGAGTGCGGCGAGTGCATGACCGGCTGCCGGCACGGCGCGAAGAACACCCTCAACGAGAACTACCTGCACCTCGCCGAGCGCGCCGGCGCCGTCATCCACCCGATGACCACCGTCACCGCGCTCTCCGACCACCCCGAGGGCGGGTACCGCGTCCGCACCGTCCCCACCGACGGCCGACGGCGGGGCCGGGCGAAGGTACTGCGCGCCCGGTACGTGGTCGTCGCGGCGGGCACCTACGGGACGCAGACCCTGCTGCACACGATGAAGGACCGCGGCGAGCTCCCGCGCCTCTCGCACCGGCTCGGGGAGCTGACCCGGACCAACTCCGAGGGCCTGGTCGGCGCGCAGACCGACGACCGCCGCTACCGCAAGCTGCACGGAGGCGACCGCCGGGCGGACTTCACCCGGGGCGTGGCGATCACCTCCTCCGTGCACCCCAACGCCGACACCCACATCGAGCCCGTCCGCTACGGCAAGGGCTCCAACGCCATGGGGTTCATGACCATCCTCCAGGTCCCCCACAGCGCGCACCGGGTCCGTGCCTGGCTGGGCCGGACCGCGCGGCACCCCGTGCAGCTGGCGCGTTCGCTGTCCAACCGGCGCTGGTCGGAGCGGACCATCATCGGCCTGGTCATGCAGTCGCTGGACAACTCGCTGACCACGTACCGCAAGCCCGGCGGCATCGGGAAGGGCCTGCTCACCGCCCGGCAGGGCCACGGCGCCCCGAACCCGGTCCAGATCGCGGAGGCCACGCAGGCCGCGACCCTGCTGGCCGAGGAGATCAACGGCTTCCCGGGCAGCAACATCGGTGAGCTGATGGGGACCCCGCTGACCGCGCACTTCCTGGGCGGCTGCCCGATCGGTGCCTCGCCCGAGGAGGGGGTGGTGGACCCGTACCACCGGCTCTACGGGCACCCGGGCATCTCGGTGGTGGACGGTGCGGCCGTCTCCGCGAACCTCGGGGTGAACCCGTCGCTGACGATCACCGCGCAGGCGGAACGGGCGATGTCGTACTGGCCGAACGCGGGGGAGCGGGACCCGCGGCCCGAGCAGGGAGCGGCGTACGTCCGCCTGGACGCGGTGGAGCCGATCCGTCCGGCGGTCCCGAAGGACGCTTTCGGCGCGCTGCGGTTGCCGTTCATGGCAGTCCCGGAGGTTCCGCCGCGCCGGCCGGTGAGCGATCCGGAACCGATGATGTGACAGCGGTGGGTACCGCGCTCCCCCTCCGAGCGCGGTACCCACCGCAGTACATACGTGACAGATGTTCAGCCTTGATGGTTGTACCGGAATCCGTGGTGCCGGTCTGTGGTGTCGATCACACAGTGAAGTGTGCAACTGCGACTGATGTTCGACAGTCAACGGCTGCATGAGAAAGCGCATCTCGTTGTCGGCTGCCGGCGCCCTCGTGGTGCTGGGAGCGGCCATCACTCCCGCATACGCCGCGGACCCCGTCTTCACCCTGGCCGGACCGGCCGCGATCGGTCTGCGCCCGCACCCCGGGCAGAGCGGTGAACCGCAGAAGACCTCGGTGGAGTTCCGGATCGTCAACGACTCCACCAAGACGTTCGACCGCCCCAGCACCTTCACGATCGACCTGAGCGCCCTCAAGGGCGTCGCCGACGTGACGCTCGCCAAGGGCCGGGAGGCGGACTGCAAGCTCACGGCCGCGGCCGTGACCTGCAAGCGCTGGGGGCTGTGGACGGGCGAGAGCACCGTCGTGAACCTGGACCTCCGCGCGGCCGAGGGCAGCAAGGCCGGCGCGACCGCGGACCTGACGCTCACCGGCACGGCGGAAGGCGCCACCTTCGAGGCCGCCACCACCAAGGTGCGCGTCGGCGGCCCCGACCTGGTGCTGGAGCGGGCCAGGCTGAAGGCGGAGCAGAAGCCGGGCGACAAGCAGAACCTGTCGATCGTCTTCGCCAACGAGGGCACCGATCCCGTCAACGGCGTGGTGCTCGAAATGCGCACCACGCACGGCATCGGCCTGGTCGAGCAGTACGACAACTGCTCCTACGCCGAGGACAGCACGGCGGGCCGGCCGTGGAACACGGGCTGGAGCACGGTGCAGTGCCTGCTGGAGGGCGAGTACGAGCCCGGCGGGGTCTACGGCGTCGACGGCCCGCTGACGCTCAAGGCCGCCCCGCACGCCTTCGTCGACGGCCTGACCTACGCGGTGTACGCGGCCGGCGACCAGCCGAAGGCGGCGAAGAACCGTGCGGCCGCGAGCGGCAAGGAGCCGGTGGGCGGCAACAAGCTGACCGCGGCTGAGCGGGCCCCCAAGGCCTCGGCCCGGTCAGCCCGGCCGGCGGTGGACCTCGACCCCTGGAACAACGTCCAGGAGTTCGACTTCGCGACGAGGAACACCGCCGACCTGGTGGCCTCGGGCGTGTCCCTCAAGGGCAAGGCCGGCGAGACGGTCGACGCCGACTTCGGCTTCCGCAACAACGGCCCCGCGTGGGTGGCGTACCTGCGCTCCGGTGAGGACGTCGCCCGCACCGACATCGTGATACCGGCGGGCGCGAGGGTCACGAAGGTCCCGGCCGGCTGCAAGGGGGTCGAGGCGGACGGCACCCCCCGCGAGCAGACCCTGGGCGCGCCACGCTACTTCTGCTCCACCGGCCATGTGGTGGGGGAGGAGGAGACGTTCACCTACCCGTTCCAGCTGAAGATCGAGAAGGTCGTGCCCGACGCCAAGGGCTCGATCACGGTCGGCCGGTGGACGCCGGAGGGCACCACGGGCCAGCGCTGGGACCCGAACCACACCAATGACAAGGCGGCCTTCGTGATCAACGCGAAGGGCATCGGACCGGCCCCGACCCCGACCGGCACCTCGGCCTCGCCGACCCCGACCGGCTCCGCGACGCCCACCGCGACCGCGACCGCGACGGCGAGCGCCTCGGCCACCGGCTCGGGTGTCACGGCGAACGGCGGCCTCGCCTCCACCGGCAGCTCGACCAGGATGATCGCGCTCGGCGGCGCGGTGCTCCTGGCCGTCGGCGCCGGGCTGTTCCTCGCCTTCCGCCGCAAGGCGGGCGGGCACGCGTAACGGCGTACGCGCGACGACGCGGAACGGCCGGCCCGGGGCGT
>NZ_JBSGZP010000461.1:0-6028 GCF_053611065.1 Streptomyces sp. NPDC054840 | reverse complement strand
CCCCGGGGCCCGGCCCGGGGAGCTCCCCTCCCGCTCGGCGCGCGCACCGGCGCCGCCCTCCCTACAGTGCGAACCATGACTGCCACCGTGGAGGAGAAGCACGGAACCCGGAACCGCTTCCTGAACCGGGTACCCGACGGGTTCGGCGCGTTCTTCGGAGCGCTCGGCCTGCTGTGCGCCCTGCTCGCTCTCTCTCCCACGTTGCGGCGGCTCCTGCGGCACGTCGTGCGGTTCCTCGACCTGATCGTCGTCCCGGTCAGCGCGAACCTCGCCTACGCCGTCTTCCTCTTCCTCCTCGCCGCGGCCCTCGGCACCCGCAAGAAGGTCGCCTGGTGGATCGTCATCACCTATTTGGCCCTGCTGATCGTCGACGACGTGCTGGAGATGGCCGTCGGCGCGTACTGGATCGGCGTCCCCTCCATGGTCGTCGCCGTCGCCGCACTGGCCGTACTGATCGCCGCCCGCGACGAGTTCTACGCCGCCTCGCGCCCCGGGGCCCTGTGGCACGCCCTGCTCGTGCTCGGCCTCGGCCTGCTCGCCGCCGTACTCGCGGGCTGGGCGCTCGTCGCCCTCTTCCCCGGCACCCTGCCCCCGGGTCAGTGGCTGGACTGGGCCGCCAAGGAGGTCTTCGGCGGCCTCTTCTCCGCCCGGGAGTTCGACGGCCACCCACCCCGCCCGCTGTCCTTCCTGCTCGGCCTCTTCGGCGCCGTCGCCCTGCTGAACGCGGCCATGACCCTCTTCCGATCCCAGCGCCTGACCGCCGCCCTGCACGGCGACGAGGAGCCCCGTATCCGGGCACTCCTCGGCGCCTACGGACGCAACGACTCCCTCGGCTACTTCGCCACCCGGCGCGACAAGGCGGTCGTCTTCGCCCCCAACGGCAAGGCCGGCGTCACCTACCGCGTCGAGGCCGGCGTCTGCCTCGCCAGCGGGGACCCGGTCGGCGACCCCGCCTCCTGGACCGCCGCCATCGACGCCTGGCTCGCCGTGGCCCGCCGCTACGGCTGGCAGCCCGCCGTGATGGGCGCCTCCGAGGACGGCGCCACCGCCTACGGCCGCTCCGGGCTCAGCGCCCTGCAACTCGGTGACGAGGCCATCCTCCACGTGGCCCACTTCGACCTCGACGGCCGCGAGATGCGCGTCACCCGCCAGGCCGTCAACCGGGTCCGGCGCACCGGCGCCACCACCGTCATCCGCCGCCACTCCGCCCTCTCCGAGGACGAGATGCAGATGATCGTGGAAAGCGCCGACACATGGCGCGACACCGAGACCGAGCGCGGCTTCTCCATGGCCCTGGACCGGCTCGGCGACCGCGCCGACGGGGACTGCCTGCTGGTCGAGGCCTTCGACGACAAGGGCGAGCTGATCGCCCTGCTCTCCTTCGTCCCCTGGGGCAAGGACGGCATCTCCCTCGACCTGATGCGCCGCGACCGCATCGCCCCCAACGGGATCATGGAGTTCATGGTGGCGCAGCTCTGCGCCGCCGCGCCGGGTCTCGGCGTACGCCGGATCTCCCTCAACTTCGCCGTCTTCCGCTCCGCCTTCGAGGAGGGCGGCCGGATCGGCGCCGGCCCCGTCCTGAAGCTGTGGCGCAAACTGCTCCTCTTCTTCTCCCGCTGGTGGCAGCTGGAGGCGCTGTACCGCTCGAACGTCAAGTACGGCCCCGAGTGGTACCCGCGCTTCCTCTGCTACCAGGACGCCGGCTCGCTCGCCCGGGTCAGCCTCGCCTCCGGCATCGCCGAGGGCTTCGTCTCCGTACCCAGCCTGCGCACGCTGTGGGGCAACGGCCGCCCCAAGGGTCTGACCGCCCCCGTCACCACCGAGGGACTGCCCTCAATCGACGCCCTCGGCCTGGACGTGGCCGGGCAGGAGGGCACGGGCGCCCCGGCCGAGCGGCTGCCCGAACAGGTCCGCGTCCGCCACGCCAAGCTGGACCGCCTCCGGGCGGCCGGCACCGACCCCTACCCGGTGGGGATCCGCCCGCGCACCCACACCGTCGCGGAACTGAAGGCCACCCACCAGGGATCCCCCGGCCACCCCGCCGTCCCGCCCGGCGCCCGGACGGGCGAACAGGCCACCCTCGCCGGGCGCGTGATGCTGGTACGCGACCTCGGCGGCGTGGTCTTCGCCGTCCTGCGCGACTGGTCCGGGGACATACAGCTCATGCTCACCCGCGACGAGGCGGGGGCCGACGTACTGGACTCCTTCACCTCCCAGGTCGACTTCGGCGACCACGTCCTCGTCAGTGGCGAGACCGGCGCCAGCAAGGCGGGCGAGCTGTCCCTGGTGGTCCGGTCCTGGCAGCTCACCGGCAAGTGCCTGCGCCCCCTCCCCGACAAGCGCAAGGGCCTCGCCGACCCCGAGGCCCGGGTCCGGCGCCGCTACCTCGACCTCGTCGCGAGCCCCGAGGCCCGGGACGTCGTACGGGCCCGCTCCAGCGCGGTCCAGGCACTGCGCCAAGGGCTCCTCGACCGCGGCTACCTGGAGGTCGAGACCCCGATGCTCCAGCAGATCCACGGCGGCGCCAACGCCCGTCCCTTCCGCACCCACATCAACGCCTACGACCTCGACCTGTACCTGCGCATCGCCCCAGAGCTCTACCTCAAGCGGCTCTGCGTCGGCGGTATGGAGAAGGTCTTCGAGATGGGCCGCACCTTCCGCAACGAGGGCGTCTCCTACAAGCACAACCCCGAGTTCACGATGCTGGAGGCCTACCAGGCCTTCGCCGACTACGACGTGATGCTCGACCTCACCCGCGACCTGATCCAGGGCGCGGCCACCGCCGCCTTCGGCTCGCCCGTCGCCCACAAGGCGGGACCGGACGGGAAGCTCGTCGTCCACGACATCTCCGGAAGCTGGCCGGTCAAGACCATGTACGGGGCCATCAGCGAGGCCCTCGGCGAGGAGGTCGATGCCGACACCGAGGAACACGTGCTGCGCCGGCTGTGCGACCGGGCGTCGGTCCCGCACGCCCCCGAGGACACCCGCGGCGACGTGGTGCTGGAGATGTACGAGCGCCTCGTCGAGGAGCGCACCCAGCTGCCCACCTTCTACAAGGACTTCCCCACCGACGTCTCCCCGCTCACCCGCCAGCACCGCACGGACCCCCGGCTCGCCGAACGCTGGGACCTGGTCGCCTTCGGCACCGAACTGGGCACGGCCTACTCGGAGCTGACCGACCCGGTGGAACAGCGCCGTCGGCTCACAGCCCAGTCCCTGCTCGCGGCGGGCGGCGACCCGGAGGCGATGGAGCTCGACAACGACTTCCTGGACGCCCTGGAGTACGCGATGCCGCCCACGGGCGGCCTCGGCATCGGCGTGGACCGCCTCGTCATGTTCCTCACGGGCCTGACGATCCGCGAGACCCTCCCCTTCCCCCTGGTCCGCCGCGGCTGACCGGGCCGCAGGACGGGGCGGGCGGCCTCGCCGCCGGTACGGCCGCGTGAGCAACTGCGGGGGGTGAGCCGACCGGGTGAGGGGAAGAGGGTGCCTCCGCGCCTCTCGACAACTTCGGCGATGTCGTTGATACGTAGTAATAATGAAAAATGACGAGCCGACAGTAGGGCGGCGCACGGTCCTGCGTACCGCCGTCCTCCTCGGGGTCGCGGCCGCCTCCGGACTGGTCAGCGTGAGCGGTGAGAGCGGTACCGGTACCCCCGGCCCGGTACCGGGCGGGTCCGGGGCACCGACCGGGCCGGGGGCGCCGCCCGTGGCGGGTGCGCCGGGGCTGCGGGTGCGGGCGCTGCCCGAGAAGTCGTACCGGCTCCAGCCGATGACCGCCGACGCGCCGGTGCGCGCGGCAGCCGTGAAGCCGGCCGTACGGACCCGGCCGATCCTGGAACTCCCCGCCGGCGCCGCCGCGTCGGACGGCATGGTGCTCACCTTCGACGACGGCCCGGATCCCCGCTACACCCCGGCCATCCTCGACACCCTCGCCCGATACGGAGTGCGCGCCATGTTCTTCGTCTGCGGGGAGATGGCCACCGAGAACCGGAACCTGCTGCGTCGGATGGTCGACGAAGGCCACGTCATCGGCAACCACACCTGGACCCACCCGCTCATCCCCCAGCTCAGCCGGCCCGCCCTCGCCTCCGAGATCGGCCGCACGAGCGAGGTCGTGCAGCAGACCGTCGGCGAGGCGCCGCTGTGGTTCCGGGCCCCTTACGGAGCCTGGAACCGGGCCGCCTTCGAGATCGGGGCCGAGCTCGGCATGGAGCCGCTCGCCTGGACCGTGGACACCCTGGACTGGAAGGAACCGGGGACACCGACGATCATCTCCCGGGTACTGGGCGCCGCGGCCCCCGGCGTGATCGTTCTCTCGCACGACGCAGGCGGCAACCGGTCGCAGAGCGTCCAGGCGATCTCCTCGTACCTCCCCCAACTGCTCGCCCGGGGCTACCGGATGACCCTCCCGGTGCTGCCGCCCCGCTGAACCGGGAGCCGGCCGCGGCGGATGCTCCCGGGTTCAGGCCGTCTCTTCCGGATCCTACCGGGCCGACAAGATCCGGAAAGACGGCCTAGCGTGCCTCCACCATGCGGGCGAAGACGACCACGTTGCCGTCGTAGCCGCGCGTCTTCGAGTATCCGCCGCCGCAGGTGATCACCCGGAGCTCCGGGTGCCCGGTGTCCCCGTACACCCGGGCCCCGGGGAAGGCCTCCTTGGAGAACACCTCCACGCCGTAGACCTCGAACACCGCCGTGCGGCCGTCGTAGCGCTCCACCTCGATGCGGTTGCCCGGCTTGACCGAGCCGAGGCCGTAGAAGACCGCGGGACCCTGCGCGTTGTCCACGTGGCCGACGATCACCGCCGAGCCCCTCTGGCCCGGCGAGATGCCGTTGAGGTACCAGCCGGCGAGATTGCGGTCCTGCGGGGGCGGCGCGTCGATCCAGCCCTCCGCGTCCAGCCCGACCGTCATCACCGGCGCGTCCACGCTGATCGTGGGAATCCGGATGCGCTGGACCGACGAGTGCTCCAGCACTTCCATGTCCGCCGGGGGTGTGGGCGGATTCGCCGGCAACTGGTCGGCCGTCACCGCGACGGCCGAGGCCGCGGTGGGCTGCGGCGGCCCGTCGCCGACGTTCACACCGTTGCGCACCATGGCGAGGCCGGTGAGCATGACCAGGGCGAGTGCGCCCCACGGTGAGCGTCTGCGTTTCTGCCCGGTCTCGTCCTCGCCCATCGCTCTCCCTTCCCGACGCGGGGGTCCCGGCCCGCGTTCCTGTCCCGCCCCTGTACGCCCTACTTCACGCACGCTAAGGCCGAGTCGGCAGGACGGCGAGGGGGGAAGGGCGAACGGGTGGCCGCCACCCGGAGGGAGCCGGAAGGGGTGCGCCCATCCAGGTAATCGTCACATAAATGCCTGACGGGTCGTGACCTGCGGATCCGTCAGCCGCGTCGGCCGTGCTTCGGCGTGTCGCTCAACCGGGCGGCCCAAAGCCGGAAATGCGGAGGTTGCGGGACGACCTGAGGGTTCGACGTGGGAGGCGTTCTCGTCGATCATCCGGGGCCGACGCTCCGGGGCGCTTTCCCCTGGAGGTTCCACCATGCGTGTTGTGCGCGCTCTTACCGTGGCGGCGGCAGCCTGCGCCGCGATCGGCCTCAGTGCCCCATTCGCCTCCGCGAACCAGGATCCCGGGGGTCGGGGTGGGAACGGGGGTGGGAACGGCCCCAGCAACATCTCCGTCAACCCGTACTCCGTGCACCAGGGATCCACGATGCAGGTGAGCGCGGCGGGCTGCGGACACGGCGGTACCGTCGCCTCGCCCGGCAACTTTCCGCCGGCCAACCTGTCCGCCGGGTCGATCGGTTTCGCGACCGTCCGGATCTTCAACCACGCCTCGCCGGGCCACCACACGCTGTCGGTCAAGTGCAACGACAGCAACCTGGTCGCCACGCACCGCTTCACGATCCTCGAGGGCAACCCCTCGCAGGGCGGTATCGGCGGATCCTTCGGCCCGTCCGCCGCCGAGACCGCCATCGGCGCGGGCCTCGTCGGTGCCGCGGCCCTGGGCGCCGGCGCCCACGTGG
>NZ_JBSGZP010000460.1:0-6031 GCF_053611065.1 Streptomyces sp. NPDC054840 | reverse complement strand
GACCCCCTCCCCACCCGCCCGAACCACCTGCCCTGAGGCGCCGAGCACCGGCTTCTACGCGGCTGGAGGCGTCGGCTCCGTCTGATCCGTGACGGCCCCCGGTGAGCCGGCGCGCACGCTACGGGAGCGTGTCGTCACGTCCGCCGCGGTCGGTACCCGCGACCCGGCGCCTGACCTGGTCCTCCTGCGCGAGACGCCGCAGCAGCTCGAACACCGGGGCGCAGATCGCGAAGACGATGACGGCCCGCTCGGCCAGAGCCACCGGGTCGTCCAGGCCGGCCGCGCGCTCCAGGTCCAGCCGGGCCACGGACTCCGCGAGCTTCGCGTAGGCGGCGAGCTCGCCAGGGGCGTACTGGGCGTCCAGCCGGCGCAGTTCCTCCAGTGCCCCCGTCAGCCCCTTCACATGCGGCGACGTGCTGGGTGCCTGCCAGTCCAGGTCCGCGAGGAGCTCGGCCACCTCGGCGCCGGCAGTCGTCGTGTCGGCTTCGGCCTCCGCCCCCTGACCCGCGGCGCCCTGGGCCGCCACCGGCACGGGGAGCGCGTAGCTGACCGCTCCGAGGGCGCTCTCGGAGCTGTGGGCCTGGTCGACGGCCCCGAGCACCTCACGGGTCGCGGCGATGGACAGGCCGCCGAGCGTGGTCAGTGCCTTGATCAGCCGCAGCCGCTGCACGTGGTCCTCCCCGTACTCGGCCAGGGTCGCGGCCGTGGCCCGCCCCGCGGGGAGCAGTCCCTGCCGAAGGAAGTACTTGATGCTGGCGACCGGCACGCCGGTCCGCCGGCTGAGCTCCGAGATCTTCATAGGGCTTCCCTGCTGGTCATGCGGCCGGTCCGGTATCCGTCGTCGGCGATTGGACACCACAGCAAGATACTGCCACTATCCAGCTACTGGATACCATAAGTATCCAACCCTCGGAACGCAGCCGCACCGGAGAATCGATGCCTCACCCCACGCCCCCCTCCGTGCTCCGCCGACCCCAGCTGTGGATCGGAACGGGACTCATCGCGGCGGTGGTCTCGATGCTGTTCGCCCTGCTCTACGTCGGTGGCAACGTCAACCCCAAGGGCAACCTGCGCGACCTGCCCGTGGCCCTGGTCAACAGCGACAGCGGAGCCGACGTGAACGGCCGCCCCGTCAACCTGGGCGAGCAGATCGTCTCCGGCATCCGTAAGGCCGCCGAGGGAGACAGGAGCATCGACTGGCAGGTCGTCACCCGCGCGGAGGCCGACAAGCGGCTGGGCCGGGGCAAGGTCTACGGCGCCCTCGTCATACCCGCCGACTACTCCGCCACGGTGGCCGCCCTCACCGCCCCGCAGCCCGCGCCCCAGGGCCGGGCCGCCCCGCCGACCCTGACCGTGCTGACCAACCAGGCTGCTGGCAGCATCGGCTCCTCCATGTCCTCCCAGGCCGCCCAGAAGGCCGCCCACGCCGCCTCCGCCCAGCTCGGCCAGGAGCTCCTCAAGCAGGCCGGCGCCCAGAAGACCCCGCTCCCGACGGCCGCCCAGCTGAAGCTGGCCGACCCGGTGACCGTGACGGTCGCCGACGGCCACCCCGTCGGCGCCCGCAGCGCCATGGGTCTGAGCGCCTTCTACTACGCACTGGTCCTGGTCGTCTGCGGCATGCTCGGCGCCAACGTGGTCAACTCCCAGGTCGACACCGCGCTCGGCTACCTGCACACCGATTTCGGCCCCATCCGCAAGCGCGAACCCGTTCAGCACACCAGTCGCGTCCGCACCCTGGCCATCGGCATCGCGCTCATGCTCGGCCTGTCACTGGTGATGGGCACCCTGGTCGAGGTGGCCACGGTCGGCATCCTCGACATGGACGCCTCCCATTTGGGCCTGCTGTGGCTCTACTCGGTCGCCACCATCGCGGTGGTGGGCATCGGAAGCCTGGCCCTGTTCGCGGCCTTCGGTACGCCCGGCATGCTGCTGGCCACCATCGTCTTCGTCGCCATGGCCGTACCCTCCTCCGGCGCCACCGTGCCCGTCCAGGCGCTGCCCGGGTTCTTCCGCGCCCTCGCCGAATTCGAGCCGCTGCGCCAGATCACCGAGGGCCTGCGCTCCCTGCTCTACTACGGAGCCCGGGCCGACGCGGGCCTCACGCGGGCCTGGGCCTCGATGGGTGTCGCTCTCGTCGCCGCGCTGATCTTCGGCTTCGCCGTGACCCGGCTCTACGACCGCAGGGGGCTGCACCGCATCCCCCACCCCGACGCCGGCGCCGGCGCCGCCGAAACCCCTGAGTCCCCGGAATCCCCGGAGCCCGTCGCCCCGGCCACGGCCTGACACCGGCTCCCGTCGCCCCGTCCCTCGCCCGCGCGTACCACCGACGGTGCACACCGGTCCGGCGCGCCCGAGGGGCGGGCTTCCCTGCGGTGTCCCGGCCACCGAGCGGCCGGAGCGGGGACGCCCGCGGCGGCGTCACCTCCAGCGCACGAGCGCGGTCATCGCGGCAAGGTCCGTCTCCGAACGGGCGACCGGGATCTTCGGCCAGAGCAGTTCGTACGCGGTCTGGATCCGGAACACCGCATCGGCGAAGGCGCGTACGGCCTCGCCGGTGACCGTGCCCCGCTCCGCGTGCTCCAAGAACCGCTCGCAGGCCTCCACGGCGCCTTCGCAGTCGTCGTCGAACTCGAACAGCGCGCAGAGCGCTTCGACGGCGAGGTCACGCGTGGTCAGATGGCCGATCCCGCAGTCCAGCCCGTCGTCATGAAGGTCATGGGGGTACGGCGCACGGTGCCAGGAACCGTCCTCGAACCAGTAGACGCACTCGACCCTTCCTTGCTCCGACAGGTCCCGCACCCGTTCACCGCGCACCCACCCGGGCGCCCCGGCCAGGAGGTCGATCGGCGGCGCGTACCGTCCGACCTTGCTGGAATCGTCCTGCCCGAGGAGAACGGCGCGGCCGCCATCGGCCCGGATCAGCACCCACCGGCTGCAGGCACCGTCGTCGTACCGCAGGTCGTCGCCGCCGCCGAGCCAGTACCCGGACCGGAAGCGCTCCTTCTCCTCCTCGGCGTTCCAGGTCGCCACGGCAAGCGCGGCCCAGCGCGCCCACAACACGCTCGCTTCCGGAAGGTCCTCCGGCCGCCCCGGACGATGAATCCTCATGCCCACCTCGTACTCCCAGCCCTCGCATCGGCAACCGACCCTATCGACGGCCGGTCCGGTCCGCCGACCCGCGGCGGCCCGGCCAGCGGGGTCAGGACACCCTTACGTGACGCGTCGGTCGATTCCGGGAACGCCCAGGCAGTAGGAGGGCTCACCTTCCGGGGGCGCCTCGGCGACCAGGCGGAAGACGTCCTCGGGGATGGTGAGGACGGCCACCCTGGAGCGGGGCATGACCACGTGGCCGACCTTCCGTGCCAGCACCGCGCGTTCGGCCGGCCCGGCACCCTCCAGGCGGTACATCCCGATCGGCACCCGGGTGCCGGCCGGATATAGACGGCGGGCCGCAGCGTGGTCTGGCCGGCCGCGTCCGTACTCACCAGGCCGCCCACGACGATCTCGGCAACTCGAACGGGGTGGATCGGAAGACGTTTCCGGCAGCTGTCCCAGGGTGATAAGCCTCCCGACGACACACATGTGTCAGCAGGGGGCGCCATGAGGTACGACCTGTCCGATCGCCTGGTGGTCGGGATCGCTTCCAGCGCCCTGTTCGACCTGACCGACTGCGACGCGGTGTTTCGGGATCAGGGCGAGGATGCCTACCGGACCTACCAGGAGACGCATGTCGACGAACTTCTGGCCAAAGGAGTGGCGTTCCCCTTCGTCAGACGCCTGCTGTCGTTGAACGACCTCACGGACCAGGCCGACCCCCTGGTCGAGGTCATCATCCTCTCGCGCAACGACCCCGACACCGGGATGCGTGTCATGCGTTCGATCAAAGCCCACGACCTGCCGATCAGTCGGGCGGTCTTTCGGCAGGGCCGCCCCTCGCACCAGTTCATGCCGGCGCTCAACATGTCGCTGTTCCTGTCGGCCGAGGGACCTGACATCCGGGACGCGGTCGCGGCCGGGCTGCCTGCGGGACACGTACTCGGAACGGGGCATGTCGACGACGAGAGCGACCCCGAACTCCGTATCGCCTTCGACTTCGACGGAGTGGTGGCGAACGACACGGCCGAGCTGGTCTACCAGCGCGGTGGGGTCGACGAGTTCCGCGCACACGAAGTCCGCCATGCCGCCACCCCTCACGATCCGGGACCGCTACGGGACTTCCTGGCCGGCATCAACCGCATCCAGCGTCTTGAGGAGGCGCGGCGCCGCAGGGATTCCGTGTACCGGCCCCGCCTGCGCGTCTCGCTGGTCACCGCTCGGGATGCCCCCTCTCATGAACGCGCCCTGATGAGCCTGAAGACGTGGGGGCTGCGGGTCAACGACGCCTTCTTCCTCGGCGGCATCGACAAGGCCCCGGTCATGAAAGCCCTCGACCCGCACATCTTCTTCGACGACCAGGTCGCCAATCTCAACGGCACCGCCCAAGGCACTCCGAGCGTCCACATCCCCTTCGGCGCGATCAATTCGCCACCCGCCGCGACGGTCTGAGCCCCGTCCCGGCCCGGTGCGGCGGAGGGCTCGCACCCCGGTGTCAGTGGGCGCCGGCAGGATGCTCCGATGACTACCGCCACCGCGGCCGATTACGGCTGGATACGTTCCCCGGGCTCGCTGTTCGCCTACGCACTGGAGGTCGGGTACACCCTGACGCTGGTGCGGGGAGTCTCACCCACGGAGTTGTTCCGGATCGTGGGGGTCGAGCCGCGCGGTGTGTGCGAGGACCTCCACGAGTTCATCGAGGAGCATGAGGAGTTCCTGAACGGATTCGAGAAGTGGCCCGAAGCCTTCCTCGCCGGAGCCTTCACCGTGGAAGGGGAGGGCGGGGACTGGACACTCGCCCTGGAGTTCGGAGGCGATCTGGGCACGCGCCCGACCCTCATGGAGGCACTCTCCGCCGGAACACGTGCCGTCTCCCATTCCAGCAACGGGGGGAAGCCGATGGACTTCTTTCACTGGTACGAGGAGGGCGAGTTGAGGACCACCTTCGAGTGGCCCTCGGACCGGACCGGCAGCACTCCCGATGCGCTCAACTCCCTCATGCTGGAGGTGGGCCTCAACCCGTTCGGGGATGAAGATCCCGATGTCGACAGCAAGGCGGCGGTCCTGGCGCTGACCGAGCGCTTCACCGGGGTCAGGGTGACCGCGGAAATGCTCACGAAGGCCGCATACCAGGTGGGAGAAATCCCGGAGGAACCTGTCTGACCTACGGGTGTCGCCCCCCCACCCACCGTCCGGGCCTCCCCCGCTCGCGAGGCGGGCCGGGAGTGCGGTCCACCGCGTTTCGTTACGCGGCCATGACAGTCCCACACTTTTGAACGCGCTCAACAGTCGCTAGATTGTCGAACATGATCAAAACCGAGTACGGGGCATGGGTGGGCGAGTTCGAGGCCCGGCGGGAGCGCCGAGCGGCTCTGGGCGACCCCGACTGGGGGAAGGGCGCGCAGCTGCCGGCCGAGATCGTCCGCAGTATCCAGAAGTTCCAGGTCGGCGAGGACGGCGACGGCTCCGCACTCACGGCCAAGGCCGACCTCGCGGGTGATCCGGTCTACTCCGACGCGGTCCGGCTCTTCATCGCCGAGGAACAGAACCACGCGCGCATGCTGAAGCTGCTGCTGGCGGCCGGCGGGGCCACCACCCTCGACGGCCACTGGAGCGACGCGGCCTTCGTCCGGGTCCGGCGACTGCTCGGGCTACGGATGGAGCTGCTGGTGCTGATGATCGCCGAGGCGGTGGCCCTGGGCTACTACCGGGCCCTGCGCGACGGCGCCACCGACCGGCTGACCACCGAGGTCGCGGGCCGGATCCTGGCGGACGAGGAGCGGCACGTCCCCTTCCACTGCCTGCGCCTGCGGGAGGGGCTGGCCGGGCTGCCCCGGCCGGCCCGCCGGGCGGTGACGGCCGGCTGGCGCGGACTCCTGGCCGGCGCCGCCGCCCTGGTCGCGGTGGACCACGGTCCGGCCTTGCGGGCCCTCGGGGT
>NZ_JBSGZP010000459.1:0-6059 GCF_053611065.1 Streptomyces sp. NPDC054840 | reverse complement strand
TCCGGCTCCGCCTCGGCGAACGCCGCCGCGACCGACGCCGGGATCGGGATCGACGCCGGGATCGGCCCGCCCACCGACCCGGAACCCGGGCTTTGGGCACCGGCACCCGCACCTGCGGCACCCGCACCACCCGCCGGATCGGCCTGCGCCGAGCCACCGGCCTCCGGCCACTGCACCGGGAGCGTCCACGTCCCGGTGGCCGCCGGATCCGTACTGGCCGAGCCGAGCGGCACGATCATCGGCGGCGGCACGTAGCCGTGCCCGGGCGCCGCGAGCGGCTCCCCGGTGCCGAGCGCGTCCAGCATGTCCTGCGGCAGTTTCACGAAGGCCGTGGCGTCCGAGTCGTACTCGCCGCCCTGCGGGACCGGTTCCCAGCCCCAGCCCGCCGTGCCGTTCCCCTGGGTCACGTTCTCGTTCTCGTTCTCGCTCATGAGGTCAGCGCCCTCCCGAGGGCCCTGCGCGCCAGCACGGCCACCGTCCGCCGCAGATGCAGTACTCCGGGAGCCACCGGCTCGCCCTGGTCGGGCACACAGGCGGCCGCGACGTACTCGCCGAAGGCCTCCAGTGCCTCGGGGGCCAGGCTCCGCCCGCCGTCCCAGTCGATCAGCGAGGCCACCCACTGCTCGGCCTCCAGCGGCCGCAGCGGCATCGGGGCGACCGCGCCGATCGCGCAGCGCACGCCCCGGCGCGCGGGGTCCAGGACGAGCCCCACGGATGCCACGGCGCGCCCCGGCCCGGTACGGCCGGTGGCCTTCAGGAACACCTGCGGCGCGTGCAGCAGCGGCACCCGCACGAAGCCGATCAGCTCGCCGGGCCGCAGCATCTCGCGCCCGGCCAGCAGGTACGACACCGGGATCTCGCGCTGCCCGCCCGGGCCGACGATGACGAGTACGGCCTCCAGCGCGGCCAGTACGGGCAGTGCGTCACCGGTGGGCGCGGCGGTGGCGATGTTGCCGCCGAGGGTGCCCGCGTTGCGGATCTGCGGGGGGCCGGCGGCCCGGGCCGCGGCCGCCAGGGCGGGGATCAGAGCGGCGAAATCCGGCCGTCCCATCCGGGCGTGCGTGAGGCCCGCACCGAGCAGCGCGTGGCCGTCCTGGTACTGCCAGCCGCGGATCTCGTTGATCCGGCCCAGTCCCACCAGTGCGGCGGGCCGCAGCAGCCCGGCGTTGACGGCGGCCATCAGGTCGGTGCCGCCGGCGACCGGCACGGCGGCGGGCATGGCGGTGAGCGCCGCCACGGCCTCGTCGAGCGAGGCCGGCAGCGTCACGGACTGCGCCGCCTGCGGGCCCTGCGGCCCCTGAGGTGAATCCAGTGCGTGCGGTGCGTGCGTGGTCAACCCAGCTGCCCCTTCCCGATGTCCCGGTTCCGGCGCTCACGCCTGTTCCGCCGTACGGTACGTGCTCACCGCCGGGACGTGGCAACTCTGGCACATCTTCCGGGCCGCCCGGCGCGAGGGTCGGCCCGCTGCGCCGGGCCCCGGCGCGGTGCCCCGTACGGGCTGTACCGCCCTGTCGCACTGTCTTCGACAACCCTCCTCCCCGATTGCCCGATTTTCCCCGTATGGGAGGAAATTGGGGCAGAGTTCCACTCCCGTTCCCTTTCGGTTCCGGTCGGCGCCGTCATCCACTTGTCACACGTTCGGGGGCGCGCCGTCGATCGGGCGCCCCAGCACCCCGGGCCGCCGCTGCCTCGGCAACGGGCCGCCCGGAGGCCGGTAGCCGACCCCTTGGGCGGCCAACCGCGCGTAGTGCGCGGCCATCCGCCCCTCGAACCCCGCGAAGTCGCGCTCCCGGGGCTCCGGCTGCCACGACCACACCACCTCGGCGAAGGCCACCAGGCGCGGGAACACCTGGTAGTCGACCCGGTCCTGGTTCTCCATCACCTCGGTCCAGACGTTGGCCTGCGCGCCGAGGACCCGGGCGGCGGCCTCCGGCGACAGCTTCGGCGGCACCGGTTCGAAGCGGTAGACGTCCTCCAGCGAGCGTACGTACCCGATGGGCATCGGCTCGTCCGCCCCGTCCGACTGCCGGTGGTCCAGGTACACCTGCTGTTCCGGGCACATGACCACGTCGTGCCCGGCCTCGGCCGCGGCGATGCCGCCCGCGTAGCCGCGCCAGGAGGACACCGCGGCGCCTTCGGCGAGCCCGCCCTCCAGGATCTCGTCCCAGCCGATCAGCCGCCGCCCCCGCGCGGCGAGCCAGCTGTCGAAGTGCCGGACGAACCAGGACTGCAGCCCGTCCTCCCCGTCCACGCCCAGCTCGCGGATCCGCTCCTGCGCGACCGCGGAGGCCTTCCACTGCGCCTTGGGGCATTCGTCCCCGCCCACGTGCACGAAGGGTGAGACGTCCGCCGGGAACAGTTCCAGCAGCTCCTCGAAGACCCCCTCGTAGAACCGCAGCACGGCCTCGGTGGGTGCGAGCACGTTCTCGGTGATTCCCCAGTCGTCCCACACCGCGAGCGCCGCGGTGTCGACCACGTCCGTGTTGCCCAGCTCCGGGTACGCGGCGATCGCGGCCTGCGAATGCCCCGGTACGTCGATCTCCGGGACCACCCGGACGTGCCGCTCCGCGGCGTACGCGACGATCTCGCGGATGTCGTCCTGCGTGTAGTACCCGCCGTGCGGGGTCTCGTTCCACAGCGGCGAGGCCCGGTGGCCCCACCGGCTGCGCGGGCGCCAGGAGCCGACCTCGGTCAGCCGCGGGTAGCGCTTGATCTCGACCCGCCAGCCCTGGTCGTCGGTCAGGTGCAGGTGCAGCACGTTGAGCTTGTGCGCGGCGAGCAGGTCGATGTAGCGCAGCACGCCGTCCTTGGGCATGAAGTGCCGGGCCACGTCCAGCATCATCCCGCGCCAGCCGAACCGCGGGCCGTCCGTGACGAGGCCGTGCGGCAGGCTCCACGCGCGGCCGGGCAGCGGCGCCCTGCGGTACGCGTCGGGCCCCAGCAGCTGACGCAGCGTCTGGACGCCCCAGAACAGCCCTGCCGCGCTCGCGCCCGTCAGCTCCGCCCCGTCCGGGCCGATGTCGATGCGGTACGACTCCGGGCCCAGGTCCGTCGCGGCGGCCGGGTCGACGCGCAGCCGCAGCTCGGCGGTGACGCCGGCCGCGGCGGCGGGCAGCTCCCAGCCGGTGGCCGCCCCCAGCTCCCGCCGCAGCCAGCGCGCGACCGTCCCGGTCCCCGGACCCGCGTCGAGGAGCGGCCCGGGGCCGAACGCGAAGCGGCGCCCGTCCTCGTCGAGACGTGCGACCCGGGGGGCGGGGATCAGGTCCGTGCGCAGGTCCATGCGTCAGCCCTTCACGACTGCGTGCGCGTGTTGCGTCCTGCGCAACGCTCGTTCCGCAGGGCGCTCGTCGCGCCGACCCTAACGCGGCGTTCGGGGACGGCAAAGACCCCCGGACGCGCTGTGGCGCACCGGGGGTCTCGGTCCCGCGGAAGAAGGAGGGCCGGGGTGCGGACTACTTGTCCTTGCCGCCCTTGTCCTTGTCCCCACCGGGGCCCATGGACTCGTAGATCTCCTTGCACATGGGGCAGACCGGGTACTTCTTCGGGTCCCGGCCCGGTACCCAGACCTTGCCGCAGAGCGCGACGACGGGGGTCCCGTCGAGCGCGCTCGCCATGATCTTGTCCTTCTGGACGTAGTGGGCGAAGCGCTCGTGGTCGCCGTCACCGTGCGACACCTGCGGCGTCGGCTCTACGAGGGTCCCCGTGCCAGTCCCGCGCTCGGGCTCAAGAGTGCTCATGGAACCCAGGGTACTTAACCCCGCGCCGGTCAGTTCAGCGACGGGTCGTCCGGATAGGTGGCGACCATCGCGAGGTCGCTGCGCTGGCGGCGCAGCACCGCCCGCCAGAGCCGCTCCGGATCCGGGAAGGACACGTCCCCGGGCTCCGACTCCACGACGTACCAGGCGCCCTCGCCCAGCTCCGCCTCCAGCTGACCCGGGCCCCAGCCGGAGTAACCGGCGAAGATCCGCAGGCCGCCCAGGGCCGCGGCCAGCAGCTCCGGCGGCATCTCCAGGTCGACCAGTCCGATCGCCCCGTGCACGCGGCGCCAGCCGAGCGGACCCTCCTCGCCCGGGATCACCGCCAGCCCCAGGGCCGAGTCCATGGCGACGGGTCCGCCCTGGAAGACCACACCGGGAGAGCCGGCCAGGGGCGCCCAGGGCAGCAGGACGTCACCGACGCCGACGGGGGTCGGCCTGTTCAGGACCACGCCGAGGGAGCCCTGCTCGTCGTGGTCGAGCAGCAGCACGACAGCGCGGTCGAAATTCGGGTCCGCGAGGGCGGGGGTGGCCACGAGCAGCCGCCCTGTGAGGGAGGACACCTCGGTCATGCCGCCATGATCCCGCACATCGGCCGATTCCGGGGAGCGGGTGGAAAGATCGGATCGATCGCAGCTCAGGGCGCACGGCAGCGGCGAGGAGCGCGCACGGACGGCGTAGGCGGAACGCAACACTCCGCCATGTGGTGGATACGGAGGGTGTTGTACCGAATTCATGACAGTCACAAGGCCACGTCGGCCTTACGAACAAGGGGGTGGTGGCCCTTACCCTTTTCCCTGGCCCCCTGCCCACCCCTCTCCGGAACGCGAGATTCATGACCGGCATCAGTGACGATGTACTGCTTGTCCACGGCGGTACCCCGCTCGAGGGCGAGATCCGTGTCCGTGGTGCGAAGAACCTCGTGCCCAAGGCCATGGTCGCCGCTCTGCTCGGCAGCGAACCCAGCCGGCTGCGCAACGTTCCCGACATCCGTGACGTGCGCGTCGTCCGCGGGCTGCTCCAGCTGCACGGGGTGACGGTCCGTCCCGGCGAGGAGCCGGGCGAGCTCGTCCTCGACCCCACCCACGTCGAGAGCGCGAACGTCGCCGACATCGACGCCCACGCGGGCTCCTCGCGCATCCCGATCCTGTTCTGCGGCCCCCTGCTGCACCGGCTCGGCCACGCCTTCATCCCGGGCCTGGGCGGCTGCGACATCGGCGGCCGGCCGATCGACTTCCACTTCGACGTGCTCCGCCAGTTCGGCGCGACCATCGAGAAGCGGGAGGGCGGCCAGTACCTGGAGGCTCCGCAGCGCCTGCGCGGCTGCAAGATCCGCCTCCCCTACCCGTCGGTCGGCTCGACCGAGCAGGTGCTGCTGACGGCCGTCCTGGCCGAGGGCGTCACCGAGCTCAGCAACGCCGCGGTGGAGCCGGAGATCGAGGACCTCATCTGCGTCCTGCAGAAGATGGGCGCGATCATCTCCGTCGACACCGACCGGACCATCCGGATCACGGGCGTCGACCGCCTCGGCGGTTACAACCACAAGGCCCTCCCTGACCGCCTGGAAGCCGCCTCCTGGGCTTCAGCGGCGCTCGCCACCGGCGGCAACGTCTACGTGCGCGGCGCCCAGCAGCGCTCGATGATGACCTTCCTGAACACCTTCCGGCGCGTCGGCGGGGCGTTCGAGATCGACGACGACGGCATCCGCTTCTGGCACCCGGGCGGCCCGCTCAACGCCATCGCGCTGGAGACGGACGTGCACCCCGGCTTCCAGACCGACTGGCAGCAGCCGCTGGTCGTGGCCCTGACGCAGGCCTCCGGCCTGTCGATCGTCCACGAGACGGTCTACGAGTCCCGGCTCGGCTTCACCTCGGCGCTCAACCAGATGGGTGCTCACATCCAGCTGTACCGCGAGTGCCTGGGCGGCAGCGCCTGCCGCTTCGGCCAGCGCAACTTCCTGCACTCCGCGGTCGTCTCCGGCCCCACCAAGCTGCAGGGCGCCGACCTGGTCATCCCCGACCTGCGCGGCGGATTCTCGTACCTGATCGCGGCCCTGGCCGCCGCGGGCACCTCGCGGGTCCACGGCATCGACCTCATCAACCGCGGCTACGAGAACTTCATGGAGAAGCTCGTGGAACTCGGCGCGAAGGTCGAGCTCCCCGGCGGCGACCTCGCCTGAGGCCCCCCGCGCGCACGCAGAAGCCCCCCGGACCCGCACAGGGCCCGGGGGGCTTTTCCGTGCCCCCCGGCGTACGGGGCCGGACGAAGGGTCAAGGGCCGTACGGGCGCTGCGCAGGGGCCGTA
>NZ_JBSGZP010000458.1:0-6064 GCF_053611065.1 Streptomyces sp. NPDC054840 | reverse complement strand
GGGCGATCCCGAGCCCTGGGGTGCGGGCCCGCGTGCCCTGATCCCCGTGTCCCGCCGCCGCGGGCCCGGAGGCTCGGGGGGCGCCGGGAACCGGCTCTCCGGTTATCTGCTCCGGCTGCCGCTCGCCGAACCCGATCCGCTGCGCCGCCTGGACAGCGTGCGCGCCGCCATGGACCGCAACAAGGACGCCGGACCCGCCCGTGGCGCCGGGGCCGTCGCCCTGCTCGCCGATCACGTCCACCCGCTCGGCCACCGGCTCGGCGGCCCGCTCGTGGCGCAGGCTGCCCGGCTGCTCTTCGACATCCTGGTCACCAGCGTGCCGCTGCCGAGCTTCACCTTCACCCTCGGCGGCAGCCCGGTCCGCGAGGTATACCCGCTCGCCCCGCTGGCCCGGGGGCAGTCGCTGGCCGTCGCGGTCTCCACGTACAAGGGGACGGTCCACTACGGACTGGTCGCCGACGCCGCCGCCGTCCCGGACCTGGCGGCCCTGGCCGGGGCGCTGCGCGCGGAACTCGACGAGCTTGTACGACGGACTTCGTAGTACGAGAGAATTCGTAGTACGGTGACTCTCGTACTTGGTCGATCCCCGGCATGCCCGGTCGTATCTGGAGAGCCTGATGAGTGCTGCACCCGCCGCCTTCGCCGCCCTGTTCGCGCCCTACACGCTCCGCTCCGTCACCATCCCGAACCGGGTGTGGATGGCCCCGATGTGCCAGTACAGCGCCGAGGCGTTCGGCCCGAACGCGGGCGTGGCCGGCGACTGGCACTTCGCGCACTACACCGCCCGCGCCACCGGCGGTACCGGACTGATCATCCAGGAGGCCACCGCCGTCTCCCCGGAAGGCCGTATCTCCCCCTACGACCTCGGCATCTGGAACGACACCCAGGTCGAGGCACTTCGCCGGATCACCTCCTTCGTCAAGGCCCAGGGCGCCGTCCCCGGCATCCAGCTCGCGCACGCGGGCCGCAAGGCCTCCACCGACCGCACCTGGAAGGGCGGGCGACCGGTCGGGCCCGAGGCGCACGGCTGGCAGTCGGTCGCCCCGAGCCCCCTGCCGTTCTCCGAGGGATACCAGGTACCGCACGAGCTGACGGTCGAGGAGATACGGGAGATCACCGCCCGGTTCGCCGCCGCCGCCGAGCGCTCGCTGGCCGCGGGCTACGAGGTCGTCGAGATCCACGGCGCCCATGGCTACCTCATCGGTGAGTTCCTCTCCCCGTACAGCAACCAGCGCGCCGACGAGTACGGCGGCTCCTTCGAGAACCGCACCCGCTTCGCCCTCGAAGTCGTGGACGCCGTGCGGGCGGTGTGGCCCGAGGAGCTCCCCCTCTTCTTCCGGATCTCCGCCACCGACTGGCTGGAGGAGGAGGGCTGGACCGCCGACGAGACGGTCCGGCTGGCAGACCTGCTGCTGGAACACGGCGTGGACCTGCTCGACGTCTCGACCGGCGGCCTCGCCCCGCACGCCGAGATCCCCGTCGGCCCCGGCTACCAGGTCCCCTTCGCGGCCCGGGTCAAGGCCGGCACCGCCCTGCCCGTGGCCGCCGTCGGCATGATCACCGCACCGGAGCAGGCCGAGAAGATCCTCGCCAACGGGGAGGCCGACGCCGTCCTGCTGGGCCGGGAACTCCTCCGCGACCCGTACTGGGCCCGCCGCGCGGCCAAGGAGCTGGGCGGGGAGATCCGTACGCCCGAGCAGTACCACCGCTCCTGGTGACGCTTGTTCGGCTCCGGCGGCCCCGCCCCGGAGCCGTACCGCCGGTTTCCCCGGCCCGCCCGCTTGCTTCGACGACTCTCGTACCATGGGGCCGCAGCAGCCCCGAACGCACCGACCGAGTGAGTGGAGCAGGGACATGACGGAACGGGACACCTCCCGCACCCTCGTCCACCCCGAGCCGGGTGAGATCCGCCTGGAAGGCGTGCTGCACGCGCTCTCCGACCCGGTCCGGCTGTCCATCGTCCTGGACCTGGCCGCCTCGGCCGAGGACCTGGCCTGTTCGTACTTCGACCTGCCGGTCACCAAGTCCACGACCACCCACCACTTCCGCGTCCTGCGCGAGAGCGGCGTCGTACGCCAGGCCTACCGCGGCACCGCCAAGCTCAACGCCCTGCGCCGGGAGGAACTGGAGGCGCTCTTCCCCGGCCTCCTCGACAGCGTCCTGGTCGCGGCCGCGGCCGAGGCGGCCCGGCTCACGTCCTGAGGAGGTCGAGCCCCCTCGGTTCCGCGGCGGCCCACGGGCGTCCTGCCGATCAGGCATGATCGGCGAGAAACCCCCTAGGCCGGGCCCAAGTCCGCCGCGCCCAACAGGCCCGGCCAGTCCGGAATCTTGACGGAGCGTCGGCCGAGGGAGCGTCCCAGATCGGCCTCGGCCGCCTCGATGGCCAGCCAGCCCGGCCACGGGACCGGGCGCAGACCCGCCGCCCGCAGAGCGTCCAGCGGATCCCCCGGGAGGTCGCGCCGGGCCAGCGCCCCCGCGTCCTGGAGCAGCGCGGACACGGTCTCCTTGGCACAGGGCCGGTTCGTGCCGATCACCCCGGTCGGGCCGCGCTTGATCCAGCCCGCCACGTACTCGCCGACCGAGGCCCGGCCCCCACGCAGTACCCGGCCCGCCGCGTGCGGGACCGTACCCTTCGCGGGGTCGAACGGCAGCCCGGCGAGCGCGACGCCCTTGTACCCCACCGAGCGCAGCACCAACTGCGCCTCGATGTCCTCGTACACGCCCGTCCCGGTCACCCCGCCCAGGCCGTCCGGGGCGGTGCGCTCGAAGCGCATCCCGGTGACACGGCCGTCCGGCCCGCCCAGGATCTCCGCCGGCCGGAGGTAGAATCGCAGCGCGATGCGGCGCGGCTGCCCGCCCGGACCGGCTTCCGCCCAGCCGCGCAGCACCTCCAGGTTCCGCCGGGCCACCGCCGGCAGGGCGGCGGCCGCCGCCGGATCGGCGTACACGGGGTCGAGAGCCAGTTCGGCCGGATCGGCCCCGATGCCCACGCCCGGCAGGGTGCCCAGTTCGCGCAGCTCCTTGGTGGTGAACCTGCCCTGCGAGGGACCGCGCCGGGCGACCATCGACACCGTGCGCACCCCGCTCTCCGCGAGCGCGCCGAGCGCGGGCTGCGGCATGTCCGTCGGCGTCAGTTCGGCCGTGCCCCGGGCCAGGATCCGCGTCACGTCCACCGCGACGTTGCCGGCCCCGACCACCACCGCCGCATCCACCCCGGGCAGGTCGAACGCCTCGGCGGCGGCGTCCGGGTGCCCGCTGTACCAGGACACGAAGGCCGTGGCGGAGTGCACCCCGGTCAGCTCCTCGCCGGGGATCCCCAGCATCCGGTCCCGGGCGGCGCCGACGCAGTACACCACCGCGTGGTACAGCTCCAGCAGCCGGTCCGTGGGCAGCGCCTCCCCGCCGACCTCGACGTTGCCGAGGAAGCGGATCCGCTCGTCCTCCAGGACGGTGCGCAGGCTGCCCTGGAGCGACTTGATCTTCTCGTGGTCCGGGGCGACCCCGTACCGCACGAGCCCGTAGGGGGCGGGGAGCCGGTCCAGCACGTCCACCCGCACCCCGGGCACCTCGCGCTGCTGCACCAGCGTCTGGGCAGCGTAGACCCCGCTGGGGCCTGATCCGACGACGGCGACACGAAGCACGGCGGAGCTCCTCCCGCAGGTGGTCCCAGCATGACACCGGCCCCCCGCGGAGTCAGCCCATGGCGCGCATCCGGTGGATCTCGGCGCTCTGCGTGGCCACCACCTCGGTGGCCATCTCCTCCACGGCCACGTTGTTCCCGCCCGCCAGAGCCTCGCCGGCCATCTGCACGGCGCCCTCGTGGTGGGCGGTCATCAGCTTCAGGAAGAGCCGGTCGAAGTCGGCCCCCCTGGCCGCGGTGAGCTCCGCCAGCTGCCGCTCGGTCGCCATCCCCGGCATCGCGCCGTGGTCATGGCCCGCCGCCGGTGCGGGAGGCGTGGCCGCGGTCGTGGCGGGGTGGCGGGCCAACCACTTCTCCATCGCGCCGATTTCGGGTTTCTGGGCCGCCGCGATCCGCTCCGCCAGCCGTTTGACCCCGTCCGCCGCGGCCCGATCCGGTACCAGCGCGCTCATCGTCAGCGCCTGCCGGTGGTGTTCGATCATGTGGGACACGTAGGTGTGGTCGGCGGCGTTCGGGCTGTCGTCAGGCTTCGCCTTCGCGGCCTCCTCGGGGGTGAGGTGGCGGGCCTTCTCGCCCGGCCCGCCCGGGGCGACGATCGTGGCCCGGCCGTCCTCGGCCCGGTCCGATCCGTTCCCGCCCTGGCAGCCGGGGAGCGTCAACAGGAGGCCGGCGGCCGCGACCGCCACGGAGAACCGGCCGGACCACGCCGATAAGGCCGTGCGGGCCCTGGGGGCTTTTGCCATGTCCATGAAGGGAAGATACTTCCGGGGTCCTGGTTCCGCTCCCTCGCGGACGGAACCGATCGTGTCTCTCAAGGGAGGGCACAGTGACCTCGTTACACAGCAGGCGGGTACGGAACCGGAGCGTGGGGGTGGCCGTCGCCGCGGCCGGGCTCCTCGCCACGCTCCTCGCGGCCGGACCGGCGGCCGCCACCCCCGACCCGGGCGATCCGGCCCCCGGCGGTGCGCATCAGCACGACGCGGGCCTCGCCGAGGGCCGGGGGCTCGCCCCCGGCGACATCCCCGGCCAGGACGAGATCGTGCACAGCGCCAACGTCAAGCCCCTGGCCAACATCCCCAGCAGCGACCCCGCGGGGATCAACACCGACCTGGCCTTCCAGGGCAGGTACGCCTACGCGGGCAGCTACAGCGGCTTCACCATCTACGACATCGCGAACCCGAAAGCGCCGAAGACCGTCACCCAGGTGCTCTGCCCCGGCGGCCAGAACGACATCTCCGTCCACGGCGACCTGCTCTTCCTCTCCACCGACTCCTCGCGCAGCGACGACTCCTGCAACAGCGACTCGCAGCCCGCCACGGAGAAGTCCTCGTGGGAGGGCATCAAGATCTTCGACATCAAGGACAAGAAGAACCCCAAGTACATCAAGTCCGTCGAGACCGCCTGTGGTTCGCACACCCACACCCTGGTGCCGGGCGACCGCGACCTCTACCTCTACGTCGCCTCGTACTCCCCGAACGAGGCCTTCCCCGACTGCAAGCCGCCGCACGACGGCATCTCGGTCGTGAAGGTCCCGAAGAAGACGCCGACGAACGCCGCGGTCGTCGCCTTCCCGGTCCTCTTCCCCGACGGCGGCAACCCGGGCGCGCCCACCAACCCCGGCGTCTCCAAGACCACCGGCTGCCACGACATCACCGTGCTGCCGTGGAAGAACCTGGCCGCCGGCGCCTGCATGGGTGACGGCATCCTCTTCGACATCAGCAGGCCCGAACAGCCGCGGGTCATCGACCGGGTCCAGGACAACGTGAACTTCGCGTTCTGGCACTCGGCCACCTTCAACGAGCGGGCGAACAAGGTGGTGTTCACCGACGAACTCGGCGGCGGTGGCGGCGCCACCTGCAACGAGGCCACCGGTCCCGACCGCGGCGCCGACGGGATCTACGACATCACCGGCAGCGGGGACCAGCGCAAACTCGCCTTCCGCGGCTACTTCAAGATCCCTCGCCACCAGGCCGACACCGAGAACTGCGTGGCGCACAACGGTTCGCTGGTCCCCGTCGGCGGCGATCGCGACATCATGGTGCAGGCCTGGTACCAGGGCGGCGTCTCCGTATGGGAGTTCACCGACTCCGCGCGGCCCCGGGAGATCGCGTACTTCGAGCGCGGGCCGCTGACGACGGACCAGCTCGGACTCGGCGGGTCCTGGTCGGCGTACTACTACAACGGACACATCTACTCGAACGACATCGTCAAGGGCCTCGACGTGCTGCGGCTCGACGACCGGCGCACCGAGAGCGCCACGCGGGTGCGCATGGACCGGCTCAACGTGCAGACCCAGCCCGAATACCACTGACCCCAGGAGCGCCGGGGGCTAAGGGCTGTCCCGTAATCCCCGGCGGGCGCACGACGCCGGCTACGGCACCTCGCCGCGTTGTCGGAACGCCCGAATACGCCCAGTATGGGGGC
>NZ_JBSGZP010000457.1:1110-6078 GCF_053611065.1 Streptomyces sp. NPDC054840 | reverse complement strand
GAAGCCGTCCACGTCCTCTTCCTGGGTGTCGAAACCGCACATCCAGCGGACGTCGCCCGCGGCCTCGTCCCAGAAGTAGAAGCGGAAACGCTTCTGCAGCCGCCGCGAGACGTCGTGGGGCAGCCGCGCGAACACCGCGTTCGCCTGCACCGGGTAGAGGATCTCCACGCCGTCCGTCTCGCGCACGCCGGCGGCCAGCCGCTGCGCCATCCCGTTGGCGTGCCGGGCGTTGCGCAGCCACAGGTCCTTGGCGAGCAGGGCCTCCAGCTGTACCGACACGAAGCGCATCTTGGAGGCGAGCTGCATCGACATCTTGCGGATGTGCTTCATCTGCCGGACCGCGTCCGGGTTGAGCACCACCACGGCCTCGCCGAACATCATGCCGTTCTTGGTGCCGCCGTACGACAGCACGTCCACGCCCACCGCGTTCGTGAAGGCGCGCATCGGTACGTCGAGGGAGGCCGCGGCGTTGGCTATCCGGGCACCGTCGAGGTGGACCTTCATGCCGAGCCCGTGGGCGTGCTCGCAGATCGCCCGGATCTCGTCCGGGGTGTAGACCGTGCCCAGCTCGGTGTTCTGGGTGATCGACACGACCTGCGGCATCGCCCGGTGCTCGTCCTCGAAGCCCCAGGCCTCCTGGTCGATCAGCTCGGGGGTGAGCTTGCCGTCCGGGGTCGGTACGGCGAGCAGCTTGAGACCCGCCATCCGCTCCGGCGCGCCGCCCTCGTCCACGTTGATGTGGGCGCTCTTGGCGCAGATCACGGCGCCCCAGCGGTCCGTCATCGCCTGGAGGGCGGTGACGTTCGCGCCGGTGCCGTTGAAGACCGGGAAGGCTTCCGCGTACGGCCCGAAGTGGCTGCGGATGACCTTCTGCAGGTGTTCGGTGTAGTCGTCCTCGCCGTAGGCGACCTGGTGACCGCCGTTGGCGAGCGCGACGGCGGCCAGGACCTCCGGATGCACTCCCGCGTAGTTGTCGCTCGCGAAACCTCGCACCGCCGGGTCGTGGTGACGCCGGGCGTCGGTCTTGCCTGCCTCGGTTCTCACGGTTGCGGGGTGAGCCACAGACGCTGTCCGTTCACATCGATGGCGGACCGCTCCCAGACGCCGGCGATGGCCTCGGCCAGCTCCGTCACGTCGGTGAAGCCCGCGAACTTCGCACTGGGTCGCTCGGCGCGCATCGCCTCGTGCACCAGTGCCTTGATGACCAGGATCGCAGCTGCCGCGCCGGGGCCCTCGTCACCCCCGGCCTTGCGGAACGAGTCCGCCATGGCCAGGGTCCAGGCCTCGGCCGCCGCCTTGCCCGCGTTGTACGCGGCGTTGTTGGCGACCGGCTTGTGCGCCCCGGACTGGCTGATCAGCACGTAGCGGCCGCGGTCGCTGCGCAGCAGGCCGTCGTGGAAGGCGAGCGAGGTGTGCTGGACCGTGCGGATGAGGAGCTTCTCCAGGAAGGTCCAGTCCGCGAGGTCGGTGTCGGTGAAGGTCTTGCTGCCGCGCCAGCCGCCGACGAGGTGGACCAGGCCGTCGATCCGGCCGAACTCCTTCTCGGTCTGCTCGGCCCAGGCCTTGGTGGCGTCCAGGTCGAGCAGGTCCACGGTGTCACCGGTGATGGTGGCGCCACCGTGGGCGTAGCGTGCCGCGTCCACGGCATCCGCGAGCCGCGCCGCATCGGCGTCGGACGCGATGACCACCGCGCCCGCCTCGGCGAGGCGGAGCAGGGTGGCGCGGCCGGCGGGCCCGCCGGCCCCGGCCACCGCCACCACCGCTCCGTGCAGCTTTCCGTTGCCGTTCCCGGAGCCGTTCATCTGTGCAGCCTCCTGTGGGCGAGTGCTCACGCGGCGACTCGCTCGGCCTGCTCTGCGTTCAGGGCCGTGATGCCCTTGGTCGAGGCGATCGTTCCCTTGAGCTTCTTGGCGAGAGCCTCAAAGAACATGCTGAGCGGAAACTCGTCCGGAAGCACGTCGTCCACGAGCTTGCGCGGCGGCTGCGTCAGGTCCAGGGCGTCGGGGCCCTTGGCCCACTTGGAACCCGGGTGCGGGGCGAGGTAGGTGGAGACCAGCTCGTACGCCTTGAACCAGTGGACGAGCTTCGGGCGGTCGATGCCGGCCCGGTACAGGTCCTCGATCTCGGCGCACAGCTGGTTGGTGACCTGCGGGGCGCGCACCCAGTCGATCTTCAGCTTGTTGTCCGTCCAGCGCACGACGTCGTGCTTGTGGAGGTAGGCGAAGAGCAGCTGGCCACCGAGACCGTCGTAGTTGCGGTTGCGGTCGCCGGAGACCGGGAAACGGAACATCCGGTCGAAGAGGACGGCGTACTGCACGTCGCGGCCGTGCTCGTTACCCTCGGACTCCAGCTTCACGGCCTCCTTGAAGGCGGTCAGGTCGCAGCGCAGCTCCTCCAGGCCGTACATCCAGAACGGCTGGCGCTGCTTGATCATGAAGGGGTCGAACGGCAGGTCGCCGTGGCTGTGGGTGCGGTCGTGGACCATGTCCCACAGGACGAACGCCTTCTCGCAGCGCTCCTGGTCCTCGACCATGCGGGCGATGTCCTCGGGCAGGTCGATGCCCAGGATGTCGACGGCGGCCTCGGTCACCTTGCGGTAGCGGGCGGCCTCGCGGTCGCAGAAGATGCCGCCCCAGGTGAAGCGCTCGGGGGCCTCGCGCACGGCGATGGTCTCGGGGAAGAGCACGGCGGAGTGGGTGTCGTAGCCCGGCGTGAAGTCCTCGAAGGTGATGCCGAGGAAGAGCGGGTTGTCGTACCGGGTGCGCTCCAGCTCGGCGAGCCACTCGGGCCACACCATCTTGAGCACGACGGCTTCCAGGTTGCGGTCCAGGTTGCCGTTCTGGGTGTACATGGGGAAGACGACGAGGTGCTGCAGCCCGTCGGCGCGCTCGGCGGCCGGGTGGAAGGCCAGCAGGGAGTCGAGGAAGTCCGGCACCTTGAAGTCGTCCGCGGCCCATTTGCGCAGGTCGGCGACGAGGGCCCGGTGGTACGCGGCACCGTGCGGGAGCAGCGGCGAAAGCGTCTCCACCGCCGTGATCACGCGTTCCACCGCGGCCAGGACGGTGGCACGGCCGTGCGCGCCCTCGACCTCGAAGTCGATGGAGCCGTCCTTGGCCTGCCAGGGCCGGATCTCCTCCACGGCGGCCTTGAGCTCGGGCCACGCGGGGTGGTCGACCACCCGCGCCTCGGCGGTTATCACGGCGCCGCCGATTCCGGGCACAAGAGTTTCCGTCATGTCACTTCCTCCACAGGAGAACCTCACGTATGGGCAGAGTATGCGCGCGGGCCTCTCCCCCTCAAGAGGGAACTCCGGAAATTATCCTGCGTCACCCCCCATTTCACCGGAAGTCTTCCCGTCGGTCGCTGCGGAATCGACGACTCCGCCCAGTCGCGCCAAGGCTTCCCAGCCGGCGGCCGCCCGCGGGCCGGGCCGGGGCGGGTGGGAGCCGGCGGGCGGCAGAGGCGCAGATCACACGCCCCGGAAGTATGGAATGACCTTTTCGCCCCATTGCCTCAGGGTCTCCAGGCAGGCTTCCTGCCCCACCGTGCCCATCTGGATCAGGCACATGATCTCGTCGGCGCCCGCCTCCCTCAGCCGCTCCACGTACGCGATCGCGTCGTCGGCGGTCCCATAGGCGTGGTCGGCGTCGAAAGTGGCCGTGGAGGTCGGCCGGACGGGGATGTCCAGCTCGTGCAGCCGGGCCACCACCTGCTCGGCGGCCCTGCGCATCTGCGCGGCCTCGTCGACGCCCGCGACCACGGCCTCGTCCGGGACACCGGCCCCGCCGTACCAGTGGCCGATGGACTGGGCGAAGAACCGCTGCCCCCGGGTGCCGATCCGGCGCGCCTCCTCCCGGTCGTCGAGCACGATGGTCGGGCAGAGCACGGAGAAGTGGTCGTTGACCGCCGTGGACACGAAGCGGCTGCCGTCCCGCCCGGCGATCGCCGCGTCGTAGAGGGAGCGCATCCCCGCGATGGACTCGGGACCGGCGAAGCCCATCACCAGCGCCCCGATCCCCAGCTCGGCCGCCTGGACCAGGGTCTCGCCCCGGCTGCACGCCAGGAACAGTGGCGGATGCGGGGTCTGCACCGGCCTCGGCAGGATCGGGTGCGGGTCGATGTCGATCAGCTCCCCGTGGTACTCCAGCTCCTCCTCCTGCCAGGCGCTGCCGATGATCCGCAGGGCCTCCTCGACCTCGGCCGTGGTGCGGTTCCGGTCCACCCCGCACAGGGAGGTCTCCTGCTCGGTGCCACCGCGCCCGGCCCCCAGGTCGAGGCGCCCTCCCGAGAGCAGGTCGAGCATGGCGGCCCGCTCGGCGACCCGAACCGGGTGGTTGAAGTTGAAGGGCATGCACACGACGCCGTGACCGATGCGTATGGTGTCCGTCCTGGCCGCGACCCAGGTCAGGAAGATCTCGGGGGCACTCATGTGGGCGTACCACTTGAGCGAGTGGTGCTCGACCGCCCAGATCCGGTCGAATCCCATGCGTTCGGCGAGCACGGCCTGCTCGACGCAGTCACGGATGAGCTGGTGCTCCCGTTCCGCCGTCGGGTCGGCAAGCTGAGCTTCGAAGATCACGGAGAATTTCACTGTGCCTCCAGGATTGCGTCGCGTACCCGGTCTTACTTCAATTCGAAATATGACTAGTAGTCATGAGTCGAAGAAGCAAGAGTTGCCGCCGACCGGATGGGCCGTGCTGGGCCTGCTCTCCTTCCCGGGCGGGCGGACCGGCTACGAGCTGAAGAAGTGGGCGGACTCCTCCCTCCGCTTCTTCTACTGGTCACCGGCGGTCAGCCAGATCTACGCCGAGCTGCGCCGTCTGGAGGAGCTGGGCTACGCGGCCTCCGTGCGCTCGGGACCCGAGGAGGCGCGGGCGAAGCGCCGCTACGCCATCACCGACGCCGGGCGCAGCGCGTTGGCCGACTGGGCCGCCGACACCGCAGAGGCCGGGCCCCCGGTGCTCAAGC
>NZ_JBSGZP010000457.1:0-1100 GCF_053611065.1 Streptomyces sp. NPDC054840 | reverse complement strand
CGGCCACCTGGCCGAGCCGGAGCGGCTGCGCGCGATGGTCGGCGAGCACCTGGAGCGGACCAAGGGCGAGCTGGCCGCCGTACGGGAGGCGAGGGAGCATGCGAGCGGCGTACCGGAATGGGCGTTCCCGGCCCTCGCGCTGCGCTGGAGCGAGCGGCAGCACCTGGCCGAGCTGGAGCTCGCCGAGGCCCTGCTCACGGACCTGGACGCACTGTCGGAGGACCGGCGCGGCCCCGGCCGTCAAGCCGACGGGGACGCGCCCACGCCCGGGTGACGCGACAGGCGCCGCGCCGCTCCCGGTGGGGCGCACAACCCTGGCGGGAAGCGGCCGGGGCGCTCCTCGGGGGCCGTGCACGCACGGTCCCTTCGCACCCGCGGCGCACTAGCATGCGACCTCTTATCGCGCGCGGCCGGTCGTGACACCGAAGCCGCGCGGGGAGCCGCCGTCGACGGAAGCGAGAGAACCTTGACTTTCCTCACCATCGGTCACCGCGGGGTCATGGGTGTCGAACCGGAGAACACCCTGCGGTCGTACCTCCGAGCGGAACGTTGCGGCATGGACGTCATCGCTCTCGATCTGCGCCTGAGCAAGGACGGAGCCCTTGTCGCCGTGCACGACCCCGAGGTGGACCGGACCACCGACGGCTCGGGCGCCGTCGCCGATCTGACCCTGGCCGAGCTGCGCGAGCTGGACGCCGGTCAGGGCGAGCACGTGCCGGTCCTGGAGGAGGTCCTGGACGCGGTCCGGGTACCGATCCAGGCCCTCGTGGGCGACCTGGCCACCGCCACCGTGCTCGCGGAGCTGATCCTGCGCCGCGACCTGACCTCCCGCGTGGAGGTGGCCTCCGCCGAGGAGGCGGTACTCACCGAGACGGCCCGTCGGGTGCCGGGCGTACGGACCGTCCTGTACGCGGCCTCCCCCGGCGGCGAAGCCGCGTCCGTGGTGGACCGGGCGCCGGCCGTGGGCGCCGCGACGGTCGCCGTGGACATCCGCCGGCTCAGCCTGGAGACGGTGGACGCGGCGCACGCGGCGGGCGTGCGCGTGCGGGGGCTGGCGGTCGACACCCTGGACCTGTTGCGGCTCGCGCGCGCGCTCGGAC
>NZ_JBSGZP010000456.1:0-6079 GCF_053611065.1 Streptomyces sp. NPDC054840 | reverse complement strand
CTTTCGGATCGTGCCGGGCCCGATCCGAAAGAGACGGCCTAGCGGCGGCGCATGTCGGCCACGCGGGCCCGCTCCGCCTGCGGCTCCAGCATCCCTCCGGTGGCACTGCGCAGCTGCGCCGTCGGCCCGCCCCGCCGCTGTACCGGCAACGGCGACTCGCGGCGTGGCCGCCGCCCCTGCATCCCGTCCACACCCCCGGAGGGCGCGGCCCCACCAGCCACGGTGATCTGCACGCCCTGGTCCGCCAGCGCCTGCAGCTCCGTACCCGCCCGGTCGTCGTGCGGCGGCGGCTCGTCCGTCACCAGACGCGTCATCACATCGGTGGGCACGGTCTGGAACATCGTGTCGGTACCGAGCTTCGTGTGGTCGGCCAGCACCACCACCTCCGCCGCCGCCTGCACCAGCGCCCGGTCCACGCTGGCGGACAGCATGTTGGACGTGGACAGCCCGCGCTCGGCGGTCAGACCGCTGCCCGACAGGAAGGCCCGCGAGACCCGCAGCCCCTGGAGGGACTGTTCGGCTCCGCTGCCCACGAGGGCGTAGTTGGACCCGCGCAGGGTGCCGCCGGTCATGACCACCTCCACCCGGTTCGCGTGGGCCAGGGCCTGGGCGACGAGCAGCGAGTTGGTGACGACGGTCAGTCCGGGCACGCGGGCGAGCCGACGGGCCAGCTCCTGGGTCGTGGTGCCCGCGCCGACGACGACAGCCTCGCCCTCTTCGACGAGGGAGGCGGCGACATCGGCAATGGCGGTCTTCTCCGCCGTCGCGAGATGGGACTTTTGCGGAAAGCCGGACTCCCGCGTGAAACCGCCCGGCAATACCGCACCGCCGTGTCGGCGGTCGAGGAGTCCTTCTGCCTCCAGTGCCCGCACGTCCCGCCGTACGGTCACTTCGGAGGTCTGGACGACGCGGGCGAGCTCCCGGAGCGAAACCGCTCCGTTGGCCCGCACCATTTCGAGGATCAATTGGCGACGTTCTGCAGCGAACACGAAACTGACAGTAACCCCAACGACCGTCTGCTTTCAGCTCTTTGCGCCGGAATACCGAAGTTGTCCATAAGGCGGGGCGACTAGTGGTATACGCGGACCGAGAGTTGCGTGAACATCTCGCCACGAAACGACGCCCCGCCCCAAACCCCTTACGGTGTGCGGCGGTTAGCGGGGCTCACGCGTCCCCGGCGGTCTTCCGCGTGTGCAGCTGACGGGCCACCTCGGCGATCGAGCCCGACAGCGAGGGGTACACGGTGAACGCGTTTGCGATCTGCTCGACCGTCAGATTGTTGTCGACCGCGATCGAGATGGGGTGGATCAGTTCGCTCGCGCGCGGGGAGACGACCACGCCGCCGACGACGATGCCGGTGCCCGGACGGCAGAACATCTTCACAAAGCCGTCCCGGATGCCCTGCATCTTGGCGCGCGGGTTGCGCAGCAGCGGGAGCTTCACCACGCGGGCGTCGATCTTGCCGGCGTCCACGTCCGCCTGGGTGTAGCCGACGGTGGCGATCTCCGGGTCGGTGAAGACGTTCGAGGAGACCGTTTTGAGGTTCAGCGGGGCCACCGCGTCACCGAGGAAGTGGTACATCGCGATGCGTCCCTGCATGGCCGCGACCGACGCGAGAGCGAAGACGCCCGTGACGTCACCGGCGGCGTACACGCCGGGTGCGGAGGTACGCGAGACCTTGTCGGTCCAGATGTGCCCGGAGTCCTTGAGCCGGACCCCGGACTCCTCCAGGTTCATGTTCTTGGTGTTGGGAATCGCGCCGACCGCCATCAGACAGTGCGTACCGGTCAGCACGCGGCCGTCGGAGAGGGTGACCTCGACCCGGTCGCCCACCCGGTTGGCGGACTCGGCGCGCGAGCGTCCGACGACGTTCATGCCGCGGCGCCGGAAGACGTCCTCCAGCACGGCGGCGGCGTCCGGGTCCTCGCCGGGCAGCACGCGGTCGCGGGAGGACACGAGGGTCACCCGGGAGCCGAGGGCCTGGTACGCGCCGGCGAACTCGGCGCCGGTCACACCGGAGCCGACCACGATGAGCTCCTCGGGGAGCTCGTCGAGGTCGTAGACCTGGGTCCAGTTCAGGATCCGCTCGCCGTCGGGCATGGCGTCGGGGATCTCGCGGGGGGTGCCGCCGGTCGCGATCAGGACGGCGTCCGCGGTCAGGATCGTCTCGGAGCCGTCGGCGGCCGTGACGATGACGTCCCGGGTGCCGTCGATGCCCTGCGGTCCGCCGAGCTTGGCGCGGCCGCGCACCACGCGCGCGCCGGCCCGGGTGACGGAGGCCGTGATGTCGTGCGACTGGGCGAGCGCGAGGCGCTTGACGCGCCGGTTCACCTTGCCGAGGTCCACGCCGACGACGCGCGCGGCCTGCTCGATGTGCGGGGTGTCGTCCGCGACGACGATGCCGAGCTCCTCGTACGAGGAGTCGAAGGTCGTCATCACCTCGGCGGTCGCGATCAAAGTCTTGGAGGGTACGCAGTCGGTCAGCACCGATGCCCCGCCCAGACCGTCGCAGTCGACGACGGTCACCTCCGCGCCGAGCTGGGCCCCCACCAGGGCTGCCTCATACCCGCCGGGTCCGCCGCCGATGATCACGATCCGGGTCACGAAAAGTCCGCCTCACGTCTACCCGGCCGGCTGCCGCCCCGGCCGGTGTTCCGGGGGGTCTCCCCGGGGGATGCATTCCGTGCTCCATTGTCCCGCACGCTTCAAGGTGCTTCGCGCCCGGTCCCGCCATCCGGGCACGCGGGCACCGGCACCCCTCCCGTACTCTCGACCACATGTCGCTCTACGCCGCGTACGCCGGCAACCTCGACCCGCGGCTGATGACGCGCCGCGCTCCGCATTCGCCGCTGCGCGGCACGGGCTGGATCAATGACTGGCGGCTGACCTTCGGCGGCGAGCAGATGGGCTGGGAGGGCGCTCTCGCCACGATCGTCGAAGCCCCGCGCCACCAGGTCTTCGTCGCGCTCTACGACATCGCGCCGCTGGACGAGGACTCGATGGACCGCTGGGAGGGTGTCGGACTCGACATCTACCGCCGGATGCGGGTGCGCGTGCACACGCTGGACGGCGAGGAGGCGGCCTGGGTGTACGTGCTGAACGGCTACGAGGGCGGGCTGCCCTCGGCCCGCTACCTGGGCGAGATCGCGGACGCCGCGGAATCCGCGGGCGCCCCCCACGACTACGTGATGGAAATCCGCAAACGCCCCTGCTGACCGCCTGCGGGGCTGCTCGACCGGCCCGGTCCCGCCCCGCGGCCGCACACGGCGTGGCCTCGCGCGGCACCCGGCTGCTCCAGCCCCCGGCGTTGAGGCGCGGGCTCCGGGCAGCGCCCTGCCGTTTTGGCCCCGCCACCCCCACGGGGACGTTTCGGCGGAAACGACAAGGCAACGATCCGAACACCGTGAGCTGTGCCATCTACGCGCGTAGGCCGGAAGCGGTTACGCTCGTCCGCGTGAACGCATCTGTTACCGACCCCTTCGCCGCCGCCGACGCCGCAGCCGCCCGCCTGCGTGAGCTGACCGGCGTGGACACCCACGATGTCGCCCTCGTCATGGGCTCCGGATGGGCCCCCGCCGCAGAGGCGCTCGGCGCCCCCGAGGCCGAGTTCCTCGTCACCGAGCTGCCCGGCTTCCCGCCCGCCGCCGTCGAGGGCCACGGCGGCAAGATCCGCTCGTACAAGATCGGCGAGAAGCACGCCCTGGTCTTCCTCGGCCGGACCCACTACTACGAGGGCCGCGGCGTCGCCGCCGTCGCCCACGGCGTGCGCACCGCCGTCGCCGCCGGCTGCAAGACCGTCGTCCTGACCAACGGCTGCGGCGGTCTGCGCGAGGGCATGAAGCCCGGCCAGCCCGTCCTGATCAGCGACCACCTCAACCTGACGGCCACCTCGCCGATCGTCGGCGCGAACTTCGTCGACCTCACCGACCTGTACTCGCCGCGCCTGCGCGCGATGTGCAAGGAGATCGACGCGAGCCTCGAAGAGGGCGTCTACGTCCAGTTCCCCGGCCCGCATTACGAGACCCCGGCCGAGATCAACATGATCCGCGTCATGGGTGCCGACCTGGTCGGCATGTCCACCGTGCTGGAAGCCATCGCCGCCCGTGAGGCCGGCGCCGAGGTGCTCGGCATCTCCCTGGTCACCAACCTGGCGGCGGGCCTGTCCGGCGAGCCGCTGAACCACGAAGAGGTCCTCCAGGCCGGCCGTGACTCGGCCGCCCGCATGGGCACGCTGCTGACGCAGGTCCTCGCCCGCATCTGATCGACGTACGAGAGCTAAGGCGGAAGCAGTGCAGGAACAGGCACAGGCACAGGCACAGGACGACCTGATCATCCGGGCGCAGGCCTGGCTGGCCGAGGACCCGGACCCGGAGACGGCCGCGGAACTGGCCGCGCTCATCGAGGCCGGCGACACGGCTGAGCTCGCGGACCGTTTCTCGGGCACCCTGCAGTTCGGCACCGCCGGACTGCGCGGGGAGATCGGCGCCGGCCCGATGCGGATGAACCGAGGCGTGGTCATCCGGGCCGCGGCGGGCCTCGCGGCCTACCTGAAGGCCCAGGGCCACGACGGCGGCCTGGTCGTCGTCGGCTACGACGCCCGCTACAAGTCCGCGGACTTCGCCCGCGACACCGCGGCCGTCATGACCGGCGCCGGGCTGCGCGCGGCCCTCCTGCCCCGCCCCCTGCCGACGCCCGTGCTCGCGTACGCGATAAGGCACCTCGGCGCCGTCGCCGGTGTCGAGGTGACCGCGAGCCACAACCCGCCCCGGGACAACGGCTACAAGGTCTACCTCGGCGACGGATCGCAGATCGTCTCCCCGGCCGACACCGACATCGCGGCGCAGATCGCGGCGGTCGGGAAGCTGGCCGGCGTACCGCGCCCCGAGTCGGGCTGGCAGGAACTCGGCGAGGAGGTCCTGGAGGCCTACCTGGCGCGGACGGACGCCGTCCTGACCCCCGGCTCCCCCCGGGGTGCGCGGACCGTCTACACGGCCATGCACGGCGTCGGCAAGGACGTCGTCATGGCGGCCTTCGCCCGGCACGGCTTCCCGGAGCCGGTGCTCGTCGCCGAGCAGGCCGAGCCCGACCCGGCCTTCCCGACCGTGGCGTTCCCGAACCCGGAGGAGCCGGGCGCCATGGACCTGGCCTTCGCCAAGGCCGCCGAGGTCCAGCCCGACATCGTGATCGCCAACGACCCGGACGCGGACCGCTGTGCCGTGGCCGTGCCCACGGCGGACGGCTGGCGGATGCTGCGCGGCGACGAGGTCGGCGCACTGCTGGCGGCCCACCTGGTCCACAAGGGCGTCTCGGGCAGCGACAACGTCTTCGCCGAGTCCATCGTCTCCTCCAGCCTCCTGGGCCGGATCGCGGAGGCGGCGGGTGTCGGCTACGAGGAGACCCTCACCGGCTTCAAGTGGATCGCCCGGGTCGAGGGCCTGCGCTACGGCTACGAGGAGGCGCTCGGCTACTGCGTGGACCCCGAGGGCGTCCGCGACAAGGACGGCGTCACCGCCGCCCTGCTGGTGGCGGAGCTGGCGTCGGTGCTCAAGGAGCAGGGCCGCACCCTGACCGACCTGCTGGACGACCTGGCGATGGCCCACGGGCTGCACGCCACGGACCAGCTGTCGGTGCGCGTCTCGGACCTGTCGATCATCGCCGACGCGATGGCGGCGCTGCGCGCGCGGCCGCCGGTGGCGCTCGCCGGTCTGCGGGTGGTCTCGGCGGAGGACCTGTCCAAGGGCACGGAGACCCTCCCGCCCACGGACGGCCTGCGCTACTACCTGGACGGCGCGTACAAGGCCCGGGTCATCGCCCGCCCGTCGGGTACCGAGCCCAAGCTGAAGTGCTACCTGGAGGTCGTGGTCCCGGTGGCCGAGGCCTCCGACCTGGCCTCGGCCCGCGTCCGCGGCCAGGAGGTCCTGGACGCGATCAAGAAGGACCTCTCGGCGGCCATGGGCATGTGAAGGGCTGTTCCGTAAGCCCCGGCGCCGCTCGCGCGCCCCGGTCCAGGGGGCTGCTCCGGTTTCGCGCCGCCGCGCCGGACTCCGTCCGTCGGGGCGCGTAGCCGGGGCTTCGGCCC